>DASPJI010000623.1:0-5002 GCA_035628695.1 Thermoanaerobaculia bacterium
TCCAGGCCGAACGCCGCGTAGTCGGTCTCCCACACCAGCCGTACCACCGCCCGGTGCGGCACGGCGACGCCTTTGGGCGTGCCCGTCGAGCCGGAGGTGAACACCACGTAGGCGAGGCGGTCCCCACCCTCCGGCAGCAGCGGGAGATCGGGCCCGGGCTCCGCCTCCTCCAGCGGCTCGGGCTCGACGAGCGGGAATGGCGCAAGGAATCCCAGCAGGGGCTCGCGGGCGACCAGCACCTCGATGCCGGCGTCCCACGCCATGGCGGTCAGCCGCTCCTGCGGCAAGGCGGGGTCCATGGGCACGTAGGCCCCGCCCACCTGGACGATGGCCAGCAACGCCACCACCATCTCCGGCGAGCGCTCCAGGCCGAGGCCGATGCGGCTCTCCGGCCCGGCTCCGGCCTGCCGCAGCCGCCGGGCCAGGGCCGTGGCGCGCCGGAGCAGAGAGCTGTAGCTCAGACAAGCGCTGCCGGACTCCACGGCCACCGCGTCCGGCGCGCTCCGCGCCCGCTCGGCGAACAGGGCGAAGAGGTCCGCCTCCGCCGGGTAGGGCGCGGCGGTGTCGTTCCATTCGCGGATCGCCTGCTGGAGCTCGGCGGGGTCGAGCAGCGGCAGCTCGGTTACCGGCAGCGTCGGCCGCGGCGCCGGCTGCCTGGGGTCCCGCGCGACCAGGGCGAGCAGCCGTTCCAGATGCCCCAGCAGCCGCTCGATGGTGGCGCCGTCGAACAGCGCGGTGGCGTATTCGGCCTCGACGTCGAGGCCGGCGGGGCCCTCCCGCACCTCCAGGGTGAGGTCGAATCTGGCGATGGCGGCCTCCTCTCCACCAGCCGGCAGGCCGGGACCGCCGTCCACGCCGTCGCCAGCCGGCCGGCGCGCCGCGCCCGTGTTGGGCAGGGACAGCACCACCTGGAAGACGGGCGGGCGGCTCAGGTCCCGCTCCACCCGCAGCTCCTCCACCAGCTTCTCGAAGGGCAGGTCCTGATGGGCGTAGGCTTCCAGTGCCGTGTCGCGCACCCGCAGCAGCAGCTCGGCGAAGCTCGGGCTCCCACCGGCGTCGACGCGCAACGGCAGGGTGTTGGCGAAGAAGCCGATGAGGCGCTCCAGCTCCACCTGGCCACGGCCTGCGATGGGCGTGCCGATGACCAGGTCGTCCTGACCGGTCCAGCGGCTCAGCAGCGCCGCCACGCCGGCGAGCACGGTCATGAAGAGCGTCGAGCCGTGCTCGCGGGCGAGCGTCCGGAGGTTCTGGTCCAGCGTGGCTGCGAGCCGCAGCACCCGCCGGGTGCCGCGGTAGCTCTGCACGGCCGGCCGCGGCCGGTCCGTGGGCAGGTCCAGGGAGGGCGGCGCGCCCGCCAGGCGATGGCGCCAGTAGGCGAGCTGCCGCTCGAGCTCCGCGCCCGCGAGCCACCGCCGCTGCCAGACCGCGAAGTCGGCATACTGGAGTTCCGGCTCGGGGAGCGGCGACGGCTCGCGAGAAGCGAAGGCCCTATAGAGGGTCTCCATCTCGTTCACCAGCAGCTCCATGGACCAGGCGTCCGCGGCGATGTGGTGCATGGTGAGGAGCAGCCGCGCCCCTACCCCGCCGGCCCCGACCAGGAGGAGGCTCCGCAGCACCGGCCCGGCAGCGAGGTCAAAGGGGCGGGCGGCCTCGTCCGCGGCCAGACGCGACGCCTCGGAGAGGCGCCGCTCTTCGGGCAGGCCGCCGAGGTCGACGCGGGGCAGGAGCCAACCGACGGCCGGAGCGATCCGCTGGACAGGATGGCCGCCCGCCGCCGGGAAACTGGTGCGGAGAGCCTCGTGGCGCCGCACCACCTCTCCCAGCGCGCCCTCAAGGGCGCGGGGATCGAGGCCCTCCTCCAGCGGCACCGACATCGGCAGGTTGTAGACGGCGTTCCCCGGCTGGAGCTGATCGACGAACCAGAGGCGCTCCTGCGCGAACGACAGAGGAAGATCGCCCTGCCGCGGCACCGGCACGAGAGGAGGCGCGGCGCCGGCGGCGCTCCGCTCCCTCTCCAGGAGGCGGGAGAGGGCGGCCACGGTCGAGGCCTCGAACACCGCCCGAACCGGCAGCTCGGTCCCGAGGTCGTGGCGGATCCGCGCGATGAGCCGGGTCGCGAGAAGGGAGTGCCCGCCCAGCGCGAAGAAATCGTCGTCCCTGCCCACGCGGCCGAGGCGCAGGACCTGGGCGAAGGCGGCGGCCAGGATCTCCTCCACCGGGCCCCGCGGCGCCTCCGCCCCGGTCCCCTCCGGCGTGGCCGCCGATATCGGCGGCAAGTCCGCCAGGGCGCGGCGGTCCACCTTGCCGCTCGGGGTGAGGGGCAAGGACTGGAGGAACACCCAGCCGGAGGGCACCATCGAGTCCGGCAGCTTGGCCCGCAGAAAGTCCCGCAGTGTTGCGGATGCCGGGGCGGTCTCCGTTCCCGGCACCACGCAGCCGAGCAGGCTCGCGCCGCCGCCGGGCTCGGGGCGGGCCACCACCGCCGCCTCGCGGACCCCCGGGTGGGACCGCAGGACCGTCTCGATCTCCTCGAGCTCGATGCGCACGCCGCGCACCTTGACCTGGAGGTCGGCGCGACCGAGGAAGTCGAGGCTGCCGTCCGCCCGCTGGCGCGCCAGGTCGCCCGTCCGGTAGAGGCGCGCGCCATCCCCCCAGGGATTATCCCCCCAGGGATCGGGGACGAAGGCGGCGGCGGTCAGGTCCGGACGCCCGAGGTAGCCGCGGGCGAGGCCCGCTCCGCCGAGGAAGAGGTCCCCCACCACCCCGGGAGGCACCGGCTCGAAGCGCCGGTCGAGCAGGTGGACGGTGGTGCCGGCGATAGCCCGCCCGATGGATACGGTGGAGACCGTTCCGTCCTCGGCCTCCACCAGGTGGACCGTCGACCAGACCGTGGTCTCGGTGGGGCCGTAGACGTTCCAGAGCGCGCCCACCCGCGTCAGGAGGGCCGTGGCGAGGTCGGCCGGCAGCGCCTCGCCGCCGCACAACGCGGTCAGGCCCGGAGCCCCCTGCCAGCCCGACGACAGCAGCATCCGCCAGGTGGACGGAGTCGCCTGGAGCATTGTGGCGCCGGAACGGCGGACCTCTTCCGCCAGGAGGGCGCCGTCGCCGGCCGTCTCGCGGCTCGCCAGCGCCACCCGCGCCCCCACCGCGAGCGGCAGGAACAGCTCCAGCGCCGCGATGTCGAAGGAGACGGTGGTCACCGCCAGGAGGACGTCGCCGGCGGCGAGGCCGGGCCGCCGGGCCATGGCATCGAGGAAGGCGGCGAGGCCGCCGTGCCGGACCTCGACCCCCTTCGGCCGTCCCGTGGAGCCGGAGGTGTAGATGACGTAGGCAATGTCGTCCGCGGAGAGCTCCACCGCGTCGCGTTCCGGCGCCGGCCCATCCTCGTCCGTCACCCGCAGCACCGTCGCCGAAGCGCCCGGCACCTCGTCCTGGTCGGTGACGATCACCGGGTGGGCGACGCCGCCGAGCGCGTCGTCCAGAATGGCGGCGAGCCGCTCCCGCGGGTGGGACGGATCCAGGGGGATGTAGGCGGCGCCGGTCCGCCAGACTCCCAGAAGAGCGGCGACCAGCGCCGGCGAGCGCTCCGCCAGCACCGCTACCCGGTCGCCGCGGCCGACGCCGAGCCGGCGCAGGCGACCGGCCAGACGCCTGGCCTCCGCTTCGAGCTCTCCATAGGAGAGCCAGGCGTCGCCGATCCCCACGGCCGGCGCCTCGGGAGCCGCCGCGGCCTGCCGGGCGATCCGCCAGGGGGCCAGAGCCTCGTCCTGGACGCCGGCATCCATGCCGCTCCACTCCGCCGTCACCTGCTGCCGCTCGGCGCCGGTCATCCAGGGGAGGCCGGCCAGCGGCAGGTCCGGGGAGGCCGCGGCAGCGGCCAGGAGAACCTGGAACCAACCGAGCATCCGCTCGATGGTCGTGCCGTCGAACAGGTCGCGGTTGTACTCGGCAAAACCGGCGATGCCGTGGGGCGATTCCTGAAGGCTGAGCGTCAGGTCGAACTTCGCCAGGCCGCTCCCCAGGGGGACGGCTTCGAGCTGCAGCCCGTCCGCCGGCGGTGCCGCCTCCTCCGCTTCCAGGGTGAACATCACCTGGAAGAGCGGCGAGTGGGCGAGGTCGCGTTGTGGCTGCAGCTCCTCCACCAGCTTCTCGAAGGGCAGCTCCTGGTGGGTATAGGCCCCGAGGGTCACCTCCCGCACCCGGCGCAGGAGACCGGAGAACGGCTCCTCCTCGTCGACCCTGACGCGCAGCACCAGCGTGTTGAGGAAGAGACCGATGAGCCCCTCCACCTCGGAGCGGCCGCGGCCGGCGATAGGGGTGCCGAGGCTCACGTCAGGCTGCCCGGCCCAGCGGGAGAGGAGGGCCTGGAAGGCGGCGAGGGCGGTCATGAAGGTCGTCGCCTGCCGCTGGAGCGCCAGGGTCCGGAGGTCCGCCGCGAGCGCGGGGGGCAGCGCGAAGGAATGGCCGCCGCCGCGGAACGTCTGGACGGCGGGGCGCGGCCGGTCGGTGGGGAGCGCCAGCACGGGCGGCGCGCCGGCCAGATGGCTGCGCCAGTAAGCGAGCTGCGCCGCCAGCGTCTCCCCCCGCAGGACCTGCCGCTGCCACACCGCATAGTCCGCGTACTGGACCGGCAGCCCGGGCAGTGGCAGGTCCTGCGGAGGGAGACGGCTCGAGAAGGCGCCGTACAGCGCCGCCAGCTCGCGGGTGAGGATTCCCATGGACCCGGCGTCGCTCACGATGTGGTGCATGGCGAGGAGCACCAGGTGCTGCTCCGAGCCGAGCACCACCAGTGCGGCCCGGAGGAGCGGACCGGCGGCGAGGTCGAACGGGCGCCAAGCCTCCTCGCGGGCGAGCCGGACCCCCTCGGCCTCGCGGGTGGCCGGCGGCAGGCCGGAGAGGTCCGCCACGGGCAGGTCCGCAGGCCCGGCGGGCGCGATGACCTGCACCGGCTCGCCGTCCTCCCCTAGGGAGAAGGTGGTTCGCAGCGCTTCGTGCCGCCGGC
>DASPJI010000624.1:0-22289 GCA_035628695.1 Thermoanaerobaculia bacterium
CCGGACATGGTGCTGCTGCGCCTGATCGGGGAGCGGCGTCCGGAGGCCGTGTCGCGGCTGTACGACCGCCACGCTCCGATGCTCCTCGCCCTCGCCCGCCGCATCCTCGGCAGCACGGCGGACGCCGAGGAGGTGCTGCAGGAGGTCTTCCTTCACGTCTGGGACCACTGCGGGCGCTACGACCCGGCGCGCTCGTCGGTCTCCACCTGGCTGGTGCTGCTCACCCGCAGCCGCGCCATCGACCGGCTGCGCCACCGCAACGTCGTGGAGCGGACGCACGAGCAGGCCCATGCCTCCGGCACCTCCGAGGGCACGGACCCGCGGGACGATGCATCTCCCGGCGGCCCCGACGCCGTATTGATCAGAGAGAGACGGGAACGGGTCCGGCGGGAGCTCGAAGGCCTCCCCCCCGAGCAGCGGCAGGTTTTGGAGATGGCCTTTTACGAGGGTCTGTCGCAGAGCGAGATCTCCGCCCGGGCCGGGCTCCCCCTGGGGACGGTCAAGACGCGGACCCTGCTGGCGATGAAGAAGCTGAGAAACGCGCTACGCATGGAAATCAGGGAGCTGCTGTGAGCCAGGAGACCCCGGAGGATCGCACCATCCTCTCGGCGCTCGACGCGCCGGACGGCGGGATCGGCGTGTCCGCTCACACCGGTCTGCCCAAGACCGCGCGGGACGAGACCGCCGAGACCCTGGCGCGGCTCTACACCGAGGTGCTGGGGCTGCTCCCCCTGGAGCTCGAGCCGCGGGCGCCCCGGCCCGAGCTCAAGGAGCGCCTGATGGCGTCCCTGGCCGCCGTGGCGACACCAGCGGTGGCGGACGAGGTCCAGGCTCCGGCGCCGGCCCTCCCGGCCGCGGAGCCTCCGGTGGCGTCTCGAGAGGTGGCCACGGAGCCGGCTGCGCCGCCGGCGGCCCCTCCCGAGCCCCGGCCGTCCCAGGAGGTGCGGATCCCGCATCCGGCGACGCTGCCGGCCCCTCCTCCCCCCCCGCCGCGGCGCTGGCCGCTGGCGCTGGCCGCCGCCCTGGCCCTTATCTTTGCGGGGTTGTCCGGCGTTCTGGGCTACCTGGTGAGCGAGCAGCGGGTGCGCATGAACCAGTTGGAGGCGGATCTGGACAAGGCCCGCGATGCCGAGACGCGGGCCCGCCGGGCGGAGGCGCAGGCCGACAGGGCTCACGCCGACATGCTGAAGATGCGCGAGAGCCTCAGCCTGGTGACCACCCCCAGCGTCCTCGTCATGCCCCTGCGCCCGCAAGGCGATTCGGCGCCCCAGCCGGACGCCAAGGGGGTCCTCTTCGTGGCCGCCGACCACCAGCATTGGCATCTCGCCCTGCACCAGCTCAGGCCGGCCGAGCCGGGACGGCAGTACCAGCTCTGGTTCGCCACCGACGACGGCCGGACCGTGAGCGGCGGCACCTTCACCGTACGCGGGCCGACGGTGACCATGTCGTCCCCGACGATGCCCACGGGGACGGTGGCGGCCAGCATCACCGTCGAGCCCGCCGGCGGCTCCATCTCGCCGACCGGGCCCGAAGTCCTCAAGACGAACGAGGCCTTCCAGCTCTCGTAGCTACTTCCCCGGCGGCCGGCTGGGCCGCATCTCCACCAGGCTGGGCAGGGCGTGCGGCGGGTACGTGAGGAGGTGGAGCACCATGGCCGCCACGTCCTCCGGCTGCAGGCGCCAGCTCCGGTCGCCGGTCCGGTCCGGGTGGCCGAAGCCGGTGTCGACGCTGCCGGGGAGGATGGAGGCGACCCGGATGCCGTGCTGGCGCAGGTCGAGCATCGAGGCCTCGGACATCCCCACCAGCCCGAACTTGCTGGCGTTGTAGGCCGCTCCCCCGGCCATGGCGTTGCGGCCGGCGAGCGAGGCGATGTTGAAGATCCATCCCGAGCCCTGCCGCTTCATGGCCGGCGCCACCGCCCGGGTGAAGTAGAAGGGGCCGGAGAGGTTGGTCTCGATCACCTCCCGCCATTGCTCGCCGGTGATCTCGTCCACCGGATTGAACAGGCCGACCCCGGCGTTGTTGACCAGGCCGTCGATCCGTCCCTCGCGGGCGAGCACCCGCTCGACGAACCCGTCGACCTCCTCCTGGCGCCGCGCGTCGACCGCTTCGCCGGCCACGGCGTCCCCGAAGCGCCCGGCGAGCTCGCGGACCGCCTCCGCCACCGAGCCTGGCGTCGAGGCCGGCGTGCGGCTGCACAGGTGGACCCGCCAACCCTCGCCGAGCAGCGCCTCGACGATGGCGCGGCCGATGCCGCGGCTCCCTCCTGTGACCAGGGCGACTTTCTTCTCTTCCATTGGGCTCATGCGTCCACCCTCCTTCTTGAGGTACTGTATCAACCAGACCACGCAGGACCGGGTCTGAAATGTGGCGCCCCCCGGACCTTGTTCTAAGGGGGCGAAGGAGGGTGCGAGCGAAATGTACTTAGATCCCATCTACTTCGCGTTCATCCTGCCGGCCCTGGCCCTGTCGCTGTGGGCGAGCTGGCGGACGAAGTCGGCGTTCAACAAATACTCCAAGGTGCGGACCTACCGGGGTATGACCGGCGCCCAGGCGGCGCAGGAGATGCTGCGGGCGGCCAACGTCCAAGGCGTGGAGATCGTCCCGACGCACGGGATGTTGACCGACCACTACAACCCGGTGTCCAAGAAGCTGGCCCTGTCGGAGGCCGTGTATGCCTCCAACTCGGTGGCCGCGGTGGGCGTCGCCTGCCATGAGGCCGGGCACGCCATCCAGCACGCCCAGAACTACATGCCCATGTGGATCCGGTCGATGCTGGTGCCGGTGGCGAACATCGGCTCGACGGTGGGCTACATCGTCATGTCCCTGGGCCTCATGCTGATGTACATGAGCCGTAGCGCCGAGAGCCCCGGCATGGGCCAGGGGATCGTCCTCTTCGGCGCCGTGCTGTTCTCGGCGGTGCTGCTGTTCCAGATCGTCACCCTGCCGGTGGAGTTCGACGCCTCGGCACGAGCCAAGCGGCTGGCGGTCGAGACCGGCATCGTCCTGCCCCAGGAGCGCGAGGGGATGGACAAGGTGCTGAACGCCGCGGCATTGACCTACGTGGCCGCCGCCGTCTCCACCCTGATGACGTTGCTCTACTACCTCCTCCGTGCCGGCCTGCTCGGCGGCCGTCGCGAGTAGCCCACCTGAATACGCGCCAGGTGAGAAGCGAGGGGCGCCCCGCCCGGAGAGATCCGGGCGGGGCGTTTCCGTTCCAGGGTGGTCCGCTACAATGGGCGCCCACATGCAGGAGGTGACGATGCGATACCTACTCATTCTCGTGACAGCAGCTCTCCTGACGGTCCCGGCCGCAGCTCAGACGGCTCCGGCCCCGAAGACTCCCCCCGCCGACGACCATTCGTCCCACGCCCATGCCGCTCCGGCGGCCCCGGCAACCCCGGCAACCCCGGCAAATACCGCCGCCGCCCCCCGCGACGAGAACCTCCCGCCGGGCGAGCAGCAGGCCAAGGCCGCGCTGGAGAAGTCTCCCCGCCACGGCGAGCTCGTGGACGTGAAGCTCCCCGCGGGCGGGACGCCGATCCGCACCTATGTCGTCTACCCCGAGCGCAAGGAGAAGGCGGGCGTGGTCATCGTCATCCACGAGATCTACGGCCTCACCGACTGGATCCGCGGCGTCGCCGACCAGCTCGCCCGCGAGGGCTTCATCGCCGTGGCGCCCGACCTGATCTCGGGCCTGGGTCCGAACGGCGGGGGCACCGACTCGGTGGCGAGCCGCGACGACGTGACGAAGCTGGTGCGCGGGATCTCCCCGGAAGACGCCACCGCCCGCCTCAACGCCGTCCGTGACTACGCGATCAAGCTCCCGGCCGCCAACGGCAAGAGCGCCACCGTCGGCTTCTGCTGGGGAGGAGCGCGCAGCTTCGCCTATGCCGCGGCGCAGCCGGGCCTGAACGCCGCCGTCGTCTACTACGGCACCTCGCCGGAGAACGCCGCCGACTACGCCAGGATCAAGGCGCCGGTGCTGGGCCTCTACGGCGAGGACGACGCGCGGGTGAACGCCACGATCCCGCCGGCCGAGGCCGAGATGAAGAAGGCGGGGAAGAGCTACGAGCCGCACATCTACAAGGGGGCCGGCCACGGCTTCCTGCGCGCCCAGGACGGCCGCGACGGCGCCAACCTCAAGGCGACCCAGCAGGCCTGGCCGCGGACGGTGGCGTTCCTGCGGCAGCATCTGAGGTAGGCCGGACGGCGCTGTCCGGCGGCGGGGCCGGAGGGGTTACAATCCGCCCGCTATGGCCTGGTTTCGACGCAAGTTCCGGCTGACCGCCTGCGCCACCACCGGCGGCTGAGCGGCCAAGGTAGGTCCGGGGGACCTTTCCACCTTGATTGGACCGCTCGTCCGGCTCGCCGGGCGGGACGAGCGGGTCCTCGTCGGCCCGGAAACGGCCGACGATGCCGGCGTGTACCTGCTCGGCGACCGGGCCCTGATCGCCACGACCGATTTCATCACCCCGGTCTGCGACGACCCCCGCCGCTTCGGCCGGGTGGCGGCGGCCAACTCGCTGTCGGACGTCTACGCCATGGGGGGCCGGCCGCTCTTCGCCCTGAACCTCTGCTGCTTCCCCGAGGAGGTGCCGGGCGACGCCCTCGCCGGCATCCTGGAGGGGGCGGCGGCGGCGCTGGCCGAGGCGGGGGCGGCGCTCCTCGGCGGCCACTCGGTGCGCGACCCGGAGCTCAAGTTCGGCCTGGCCGTCACCGGCGAGGGGGATCCCAACCGGCTGCTCACCAACGCCGGGGCGCGGGCGGGGGACCGGCTCCTCCTCACCAAGCCCCTCGGCACCGGCGTGCTGGTCAACGCCTTCAAGTTCGACAAGCTGGACGAGGCGGGGCTCGAGCCGGCGCTGCTGGAAATGGAGCGGCTGAACGCCGTCGCCTCGCGGCTCGCCCTGGAGCACGGCGTCCACGCGGCCACGGACATCACCGGTTTCGGCCTCGCCGGCCACGCCTTCGGCATGGCCCGGGCGTCCGGGGTGGGTGTCCGGATCGCCTTCGGGCGCCTGCCGGTCTACGACGCCTTCTATCCCCTGGCGAAGAGCGGCGTCACCACCGGCTGCACCCGCGCCAACGAGGACAACGTCCACCAGGCGTTCACCGACCACGCCGGCCTCGACAAGGTGCAGCGGGACGTCCTCTTCGACCCCCAGACCTCGGGCGGTCTCCTCCTCTCCACGCCGCCGGAGCAGGCGGCGCCCCTGCTCGCGGCCCTGCGCGAGACCGGCCACCGCGCCGCCGAGATCGGCGAGGTGGTGGCGGGCCCGCCGCGGCTGGAAGTGGTCTAGCTCAGCAGATCCTTGAGCGCCTTGAGCTCGTCGGCGAGCTGGGCGACGGTCGACTCCAGGCGCTCGACGCGGGCGGCGAGGGAGGGGCGGTCCGGTCGCTCGGCGGGGAGTCCGGCGGCTCCCGCGGTGTAGGCCGGCTCGGGGGCGGGCTCGGCGACCTCCCCTACGAGATGGATCCAGCGGCTCTCCTTCTGGCCGGGGCGGCGGGGGAGCTCACGGACCAGCGGCTCGTCCATGCCGGCCATCCCCTGGAGCGCCGCCTCGACCTCCTCGACGCTGGCAAACGGGTGCAGGCGGTCGCTGCGGGAGCGGAGCTCGCCGGGGGTCTGGGCACCGCGCAGGAGGAGCAGGGTCATCAGCGCCTTGCCCGCCCGGTCGAGGCCCCAGCGGCGGACGACGCTCTGCTGCCAGCGCTCGGTGCGCGCCCCCTCGGTGCGCCAGGCGAGGACGACCTGGCGCAGGCGGTCCAGGGCGTCGACCACCTGCTCCTCGGTCAGCTCCATCACCGGGTCGCGGTTGGTCTTCTGGTTGGCGCCCGCGAGGACGGCGTTGACGGTCAGCGGGCAGGCCTCGGGTGTGGTCTGCTCCTTCTCGAGGAGCACGCCGAGGACCCGGATCTCCACCGGGTCGAGCTGGCGGGGTGTGCGCGTCGATGTCACCGGACTCCCTTCCCCCTCGAGCCGGCACCGAGGTGCGTCCGAGGGCAGGAAGGGATCTTATCCGATCCCTCCGTTTCCCCTCTTGACTTCCCGTTCCGTAGTTGCGATGCTACCCGCAACTTCTGGTGTTCGGTGTGGAAACGGTTGGAAGCAGCATCACCTCAGAGATCACCCCTCTAGTCGTCTCTCCTTGCGCATACCCGCTCGCACCCCAGGTTTAAATAGAAAGACATCAATGTTTCAGGACTCAGGCTGGGCCCGGAGGAAAAGCGGGGGACATCCCCCCGGTACGCAGCTCCCATGAAGTCGCTTCGCGCCCGGAGGAGATAGCCGGAGACCGCCTCACGTCGATCCTCGGCGACCTTGAAGTTTTCTTTTGTTGGGTTTGCCTCTGTGCCGTTCCGGCACCGGGGTGGAGGAGTGCCGCTTCGGCGGCGGAATAAACAACTCGTTTTGTTTCAAGGAGCAAGCGTATGCCAGAGCAAGGTACCGTGAAGTGGTTCAACGACGCCAAGGGGTATGGCTTCATCGTGCGGGAGCGGGGCGCGGACGTCTTCGTCCATCATGCCTCGATCATCGCCGAGGGCTTCCGTACCCTGAGCGAGGGTGACCGGGTCGCCTTCGACGTCGTCGAGGGTCCCAAGGGCCTGCAGGCGAAGAACGGCGTCAAGGTTTCCTGACCCCTCCACTTCGGTTTTCATAGCGTACGCCCCGCCGAGATGTGTTCCCGGTGGGGCGTCTTGCTTCAGGCTGTTTTCAGAGGACCCGGATCAGCGGAACCGCGCGCGGAACTGCTGGTAGGCCTTGGTGTCGCGGGTGAGGTTGCCCCGCCGGGACAATCCGGCCGCCTCCGCCTCGACGTTGCGGATGCGCGTCTCGGTCATCGGATGGTTCGAGAAGAACTGCTCGACCTTGGTCGGCCGGCGCTGGCGCATGTCGAGGAGCTGCCGGAAGAAGTCGGCCACGCCGTCCGGGTTGTAGCCGGCCCGGTAGGCGTACTGCACCCCCAGACGGTCCGCCTCGCGCTCGGCGTCACGGCCGTAGGCGTTGAGCGCCGTCACGCCACCCAACTGAGCGAGGAGCTGCTGGAACTGCCCCGGGTTGCGGCCCAGGAGCAGGCCCGCCACCAGGTTGTAGCCATAGGCCCGGGTCATGAGCTGCGTGCCGTGGCGCGCCGCGCCGTGGCCGATCTCGTGCGCGAGCACGCCGGCGAGTTGGTCCAGGGTGTCCGCCTCGGCGATCAGCCCGGTATTGACATAGACCAGGCCACCCGGCAGGTTGAACGCGTTGACGCTCGGATCGTTGACGATGAAGAAGTCCCAGGGCCGGTTGGCATAGGGCGTCTGGGCCGCCAGCCGCCGGCCGACCGTGTTCAGGTACGCCAGCGCCTGGCGGTCGTTGACCAGCCGCGCCTCGCGCTGCACCTGCTGATGCAGCTCGCTGCGCATCTGCCACTCCTGGTCCAGCGAGACGAGGTTCAAACCGCGCTTCTGCGCCTGCGCGTCAGCGGTGCACAGGGTCAGCGCGAGGAACGTCATGGCGACCATGGCCGCGGGCCTGGCGAAGGAAGACGTGTGAGCTTTGCTAAACATGGATGGAAACCTCCTTCCGTCCGCGTCCCCGGAACCTCCGGGGCTCGCCTTCTCCTTACGGCAAAGTCGGTGCCAGCTCATCCCCGGATGCCAACATCGCTATAAGATCAAATTTTGCAGAAGGTTATAGAAGGACTCCGAGGTATTCCCCGCCGGAGGGCGTCGTGGAGGGGGCTGGAGTGTCCTCTCCGGAGGTCGCCTTCTCCCGTGGAGGGGGCATACTGGACGTGAGCCGGTTTGTGGATACCATCACGCGGTCGCCGACTCCGGGACGACCGCCGGGAGGGTCTCTATGCGCCGAGCCGTGATCGCCGTCGTTTTTCTGTTCCTGGCCTTTCAGGCCTGGGGGCCGCGTCTCGCCGAGGCGAGCGAGGCGGGGGGCGGGGGGCATGGCGGGCCAGTGGTGCCGGTGCTGCTCGGACTGGTGCTGATCCTCTCCGCCGCCAAGCTGGGGGGCGAGCTGTTCGAGCGGATGGGGCAGCCGGCAGTCCTGGGCGAGCTGATCTGCGGGATGCTGCTCGGCAACCTGGCGCTGCTCGGCCTCCCGGGCTTCGATTTCCTTCACACCACGGCCGGGCTGGAGATCCTGGCGCAACTCGGCGTCATCCTGCTGCTGTTCCAGGTGGGGCTCGAGTCCAACGTCAAGGAGATGCTGTCGGTGGGCTGGTCGAGCCTGCTGGTGGCGGTGCTCGGCGTCATCGCCCCCTTCTTCCTGGGTTGGGGGGTGTCGGCCTGGCTGCTGCCGGAGGAGCCGCGGCTGGCGCACATCTTCATCGGCGCCACCCTCTGCGCCACCAGCGTCGGGATCACGGCGCGGGTGCTGGCCGACCTGGGCAAGCTGGCGGCGCGGGAGTCGAAGATCGTCCTCGGCGCGGCGGTCCTCGACGACGTGCTCGGCCTGGTCGTCCTGTCGGTGGTCTCCGGCACCATCACGGCGGCCAACACGGGCTCGTCGCTCGACCCCATGGATGCGGGGGCCATCATCCTGAAGTCGCTGGCGTTCCTGGTGGGCGCGGTGGCCCTGGGCGGCTGGCTCTCCCCCCGCGTCTTCCGGCTGGCGAGCCGCCTCAAGATCCGGGGGCTGCTGCTGGCGATCTCCCTGGCCTTCTGTTTCCTCCTCGCCTACCTGGCGGACCGCATCGGCCTCGCCGCCATCGTCGGCGCCTTCGCCGCGGGGCTGATCCTGGACGAAGTCCACTACAAGGACTTGCGGGACCGCGGCGAGCACAACCTGGAGGAGCTGCTCCATCCGATCGCCGGCTTCCTGGTGCCGGTCTTCTTCGTCCTCATGGGGGTGAAGGTCGATCTCCGGAGCTTCGGGCAGGTGGAGGTGCTGGGCTTCGCGGCGCTGCTGTCGCTCGCCGCGGTCCTGGGCAAGATGATCTGCGCCGCCGGCGTGCTGGAGCGGGGGCTCGACCGGGTGTCGGTGGCGGTGGGCATGGTGCCCCGTGGCGAGGTCGGCCTCATCTTCGCGAGCATCGGCGCCCAGCTCGTGCTCGGGGGCCAGCGGGTGATCACGCCGCCGGTCTTCGGCGCCGTGGTGGTGATGGTCATCGTCACCACCCTGATCACCCCCCCCGTCCTCAAGGTCACCCTCGCCCGCGGTGACCGCAAGAAGGCCGCGGCGCTGAAACCGCCCGGTACAGACGAGCCGATGGACCGTCCGAACCCGTCGCTGGGGTAGGAAAGCGCGCGAGCGGCAACCCTCCGCCTGTCAGCGGCAAAGCCGTGCCGCCGGCAGGCCGGGCGGCGCCGGTGGGTGGCCGAGCGTTGCCGGTGTCAGGCGAAGCGGCGCCTGCGACAGGCCGCACGGTGCCGGTGACAGGCCGGGCGAGGCCGATGATCGGCCGCACGGTGCCCGTGACCGGCCAGGTGGTGCCTGCGGCGGGCCGTGCCGTGCCAGAGACAGGCGGAGCTTCGCCTCCCCTACAGGGGAGCGGAGGCTGCGGGAGCCGGCGACGACGCCGTCACCGGCGTGGCGACGGGAGGCGTAGCGGCCGGGGGTGGAACCGGCGTGGGGGCCGGCACCAGCGGCTCGGACCGGGGGGCCGGGCGCGGGGTGTCCGCTCCGGGGGGGCCGTCGGGCACGATGATGACGAGGTCGCCCGGGCGGACCATGCCGAGGTCCTCCCGGGCGTGGCGCTCCAGGGCGCCGGGATCCTTGCGCAGACGGTCGATGCGGGCGTGAAGCCGCTCGATGCGCGCTTCCGTCTCGTGGATGCGGTTCTCGAGCAGCGCTTCACGGCCGCGGGAGGCCTCCAGGTCCCGCGAGCTCTTGAGGCTCGCCACGCCGAGGAGCAAGAGAAAAAGGACCACCGCCGCTCCCAGCACGGGGCGGAACGAATCGAGCCGGCGGGGGGGCGGTTCCGGGTGATTCAAGGGGACCAGCGTGGGAAGGCGGCCGCCCCGGGATAGGTGGCGACCACATCCAGCTCCTCCGCGATGCGCAGCAGACGGTTGTACTTGGCGACCCGGTCGCTGCGGCAGGGCGCGCCGGTCTTGATCTGGCCGGCGCGGGTGGCGACGGCGAGGTCGGCGATGGTGGTGTCCTCGGTCTCACCCGAGCGGTGGCTCAGGATGTTCGCGTAGGCGTTGCGCTTCGCCATGTCCACCGCTTCCAGCGTCTCGGTCAGGGTGCCGATCTGGTTCACCTTGACCAGCAGCGCGTTCGCCATCCCCTCGGCGATCCCCTTGGCCAGGATCTCCGGGTTGGTGACGAAGAGGTCGTCGCCCACGAGCTGCACGCGGCTGCCCAGCTCCCGGGTGAGCTCCTTCCACCCCGCGTGGTCGTTCTCCGCCAGGCCGTCCTCGATGGAGACCAGAGGATAGGCGTCGAGCCATTCACGGTAGAGGGCGATGAGGTCGGAGCTGGCGAGCCCCTTCTTGCCCTCGCCGGCCAGGGCATATTTGACGTTCTTGCACCCCTTGCCCTCCACCAGCTCGCTCGCGGCGACGTCGAGCGCCAGGCCGACCTGGCGGCCCGGGGTGTAGCCGGCCTTCTCGATCGCCTGCATCAACAGGTCGAGCGCCTCGCGGTTGCTCTTGAGGTCCGGCGCGAAGCCCCCCTCGTCGCCCACCGCGGTGACCAGCTTGCGGCCTTTGAGCACGTCCTTGAGCGTGTGGTAGATCTCGACGCCCGCCTGCAGCGCCTCCGGGAACGTTTCGAAGCCCATGGGGACGATCATGAACTCCTGGATGTCCACCGAGTTGTCGGCGTGGGCGCCGCCGTTGAGCACGTTGAGCAGCGGCACCGGCAGCACCGTCGCCGCGGGGCCCCCCAGATAGGCATACGGAGGCAGGCCGCTCGCCTCGGCCGCCGCCTTGGCGACGGCGAGGGAGACTCCCAGGAGGGCGTTCGCCCCCAGCCGGCTCTTGTCCGGCGTGCCGTCGAGCTCGATCAGCGCGCGGTCGATGCGCGCCTGATCGCGGGCGTCCAGCCCGCGCATCGTCGGCCCGATCTCGTCCATGACGTGCCCCACGGCCTTGGACACGCCTTTGCCACGGTAGCGCTTGCCACCGTCGCGTAGCTCCAGCGCCTCGCGCTCACCCGTGGACGCTCCCGACGGCACCGCCGCCCGTCCCCCCACGCCGCCGTCCAGGATGCAGTCCACCTCCAGGGTCGGATTGCCCCGCGAGTCCAGGATCTCGCGCGCGACGATCTCTTCGATACAGAACATTCACCCTCCTCTGAATGGCAGGTTGCCGCACGACTCCCAGCCTAAAGGGTAGCCGCAAAGCCTCGTCTCCTCAAGGACTTTGATCCGAATCGCCCGACGCAGCGATGTCGGAAGCAAGGGTGGTGCCCACATGGTGCCGGTAGCGGTGCCAGGAAGGGGAGCGTGCTAGACTCGCCGCCCCATGTTCTCGAAGGCGCGGCGCTCCGATTCGTCCCAACCCATCCGGCTGCACATCGGCAGCGGCAAGGTGCGCCTTCCGGGATGGCTCAACGTCGACATCCAGGCTCTCCCCGGGGTGGATGTCGTGGCCGACGTCACCAAGGGGCTCCACTACACGGACGTGGAGGCGATCTTCGCCGAGCACTTCCTGGAGCACCTGGCGATCGACGACGCCCTCAAGTTCCTGCAGGAGAGCCACCACGCGCTCGCCGCCGGCGGCTGGATCCGCCTGTCGACGCCGAACCTCGACTGGGTCTGGGTGACGCACTACCGGCTCGAGGCGGACGAGGAGATGAAGCGCACCTATGCCCTGGGGCTCAACCGGGCCTTCCACGGCTGGCGCCACCGCTTCCTCTGGAACCGCGAGATGCTGGGCGAGGCGCTGCTCGCCTGCGGCTTCGAAGAGCCCCGCTGGTGCCGCTACGGCGAGAGCGGCCTCGATCTCTTCCAGGGGATCGAGCACCACGAGGTCTACCAGGACGCTCCGGAGCTGCCGCACGTCATCATCGCCGAGGCGCGCAAGGGGGAGCCCCGGCCGGAGCGGCTGCGGGCCTTCGAAGAGCGGATCCGGGAAGGCTTCCTGAACCACATGGCGGACTAGGCGCCGCCGGCGGTGTCGACCTCCACCCCTCCTTCAGCCCGCGTCGCCCGCATCCTGGCCGTCGTCGCCTCCACCGCTTTGGCCGTGGCCGCGGTCTGCGCCTGGGGCTGGTACCGTGCCGCCCGCGACCGGGTCCCCCTGGAGTCGCTGGGCCCCGAAGACCGGCAGGCGTTGGTCCAGGAGATGCTCGCCGCGAGCCCCGGCGCCTTCGCCCCCGCCCTCTTCGAGCCCGCCATCGGCTACACCCTGCGCCCGGGCGAGGAGATCGAGGCCTGGGGGGACACCTTCACCAGCAACGAGCTGGGCTACCGCACCGGGCCGCCCGGCAAGCCGAAGCGGACGTTCCGCGTCGTCTTCATCGGGGACTCCTGGACGTTCGGCCTGGGGGTGAGCGAGGCCGAGTCGTTCCCCAGCCAGCTCGAAGCCCTGGCCCGCCAGGCCGGAGCCGCTGGCCCTGGCGGCCGGCGGCAGGTCGAGGTGCGCAACCTGGGGCTGCCCGGCTACAACACGATGAACGAGCTGGCGGCGCTCGACTTCTTCTTCGACCGCCTGCGCCCGGACGCGGTGGTGATCTGCCCCACGGCCAACGACGCGGACAGCGCCAGCAACATCCTGCCCAACGGCTCGCTCACCCGCGCCGGCGTGGAGCGGGACGGCTACGGCGCGGACCACTCCATGGTCTTCCGGACGCGCCTGGCCGACTCGTACCTGTTCCGGACCCGCTGGCGCGCGGCCTTCGCCGGCATCCGCGGCCTGGAGGAGCGGCTGCGGCGGCGGGGGGTGCCGCTGCTGGTCTACTTCGCCGCGAGCTGGGACGAGCCCTTCGCCCACGCGCTGGTGGCGGACGCCGGGCTCGACGCCCCCTATGTGGTGACGCCCCCCGGCTTCGCCGGCCCGCGCTGGCGCAACCCGCCCCCCTGGCGGCACGGCACGCCCGAGGCGAACCGGATCTACGCGCGCATGGTCTACAACGGCCTCGCCGAGCTCCTCGGCTGGCCGGCGCAGCCCAAAGAGGAGGGCGCCGAGGTGCCGGTCTACCGCAGGGGGACGGCCGGCGACGGGTCCGCCCGGGCGGAGGAGCTGCTGCGCGAGGAGACGCGGCGCATCCCCGAGAGCTACGTGCCGGGCCCCGACGCGGAGATCCAGTGCGTCGGCGCCATGGACTGGACCACCGGCCTCACCGGCAAGGCGACGACGGTGCTGGTACGACGCCGCGCCGGCGCCCGCCGGGCGGCCGTGACCCTGCGTCGCCTGCCGGACGCCCCATCCTTATATCCCTTGGCCGTGCGGGTCTCGATCCCATCGGCCGCCGGGGGGACCGAGGCCGAATCCACTCTGCCGGCGGACGGCCCGGGCATCACAGACCTGCAGCGCGTCGTGCTGGACATCCCCGGGGACCTCCCCGAGGGCGCCGCCCTGGACATCACCATCCGCGCCGCCCGGGCCGCCGCCGCCCCCGGCGTGCTGGCGCCGCGGTCGATGTACATCGCGGGGATCGAGCAGGAGTAAGGGAAGTGTGGAAAAACCCCCCTCCTGACCTCCCCCACTCCCTACCACCCACCACCCAGGGGGGGAGGCACCACCACCCTTGCTGGCTGGGGCTTATGGGCCTGGCCCTGGTCTTTTTCGGCGCCTGCGCCCCCTCTCCCCCTCCCCCTCAGCCGCGCAACGTGGTGCTGATCCTGGTGGACACCCTGCGCGCCGACCACCTGGGGGCCTACGGCTACGGCCGGCCGACGAGCCCGAACCTCGACGCCTTCGCCCGCGGCGCCGTCCTCTTCCAGGACGCCCGCAGCCAGGCCTCCTGCACCTTCCCGTCGGCCAACTCGCTGCTGACCTCGCGCTACCCCGCGGCGTTCATGGGCCAGCCGGAGCAGGCGATGGGCATCCCCGGGGGGATCCCCTCCGTCGCCGAGGTCCTGCAGGGGAAGGGCTACCGGACCGTGGCGGTCTCCGCGAGCCCGATCGTCCGCAAGTCCCCCACCCGGTTCAACCCCCAGGGCGGCTTCGCCCGGGGCTTCGAGACCTTCTCCGAGGACTGCCTGTGGAAGCCCGCCGAGTGCGTGAACCGGGTCACGATGGAGCAATTGGAGCAGTTGGAGAAGGAGGAGGACGGCCGCCCCTTCTTCCTTTATCTCCATTACATGGACCCCCACGGCCCCTACGCGCCGCCGCCGGGCCACGTCCGCCGTTTCGCGACCGGGAGCCCGGACAAGGCGTTCATCCGCGAGGGGAACCCGAACCCGATCGGCGACATGCTCTACAAGGGGGCCCCCGATCCCGGCGCCACTCCGGCCGACCTCCAGCACCTGGTCGGCCTGTACGACGACGAGATCGCCTACTTCGACGCCCAGCTCGCCCTGCTCCTCCAGCGGCTCCGGGAGACCGGCCGGATGGAGGACACGCTGGTCGTCCTCACCTCGGACCACGGCGAGGAGTTCCTGGAGCATGGCCACATCAAGCACTGCCGGACGCTCTTCGACACCTCGATCCGCATCCCCCTGATCCTCCACGTGCCCGGCGCCGCTCCCCGGACCGTGACCCGGCCGGCGGAGAACGTGGACGTCGTCCCCACCCTGCTGGACCTCCTGGGGATCGGCACCGAGGGGCTCCGTCTGGAGGGCCGCAGCCTGCGGCCGCTGCTGGGGGATGAGGAGAGTGACGAGAGCCCGGACCACCAGTTCAGCGCCCAGGGCCCGCTGCGCAGCGTTGCCGATGGCGGCTTCAAGCTGGTGGAGGACCTGGCCGGGGGGAGCGTCGCCCTCTACGACCTGCGGGCGGACCCGGGGGAGACGAAGGACGTCCTGCGCGACCGCCGCCGCGACTTCCATCGCCTGCGCCAGGCGCTGACCGCCTGGCTCGCCGCCACCGAGGGGCAGCACGCCGCCGGCGAGAGCGTCCACCAGGCCGAGGAGGCGGAGAGGAAGCTGCGCGCCCTGGGCTACATCGAGTAGCTCCCTGGAATACCCGCCCCCTCCTGCCGGTTATCCTCTGTGCGTCCGGCGGAGGGTGTTGACAAGCGCTGGGCGGCGTGGGATTATTCGCCCTCGCGCCCCCACAAGGGCCAGTTTGACAGGTTCACGGTGACGCGGGGTGGAGCAGTCTGGTAGCTCGTTGGGCTCATAACCCAAAGGTCGCAGGTTCAAATCCTGTCCCCGCAACCAAATTTGATTTTCCCGATCTTTCAAAGCCGCGTGCGAACGCGGCTTTTTCACTTCAGGGGGCGCTCCGTCCCTTGCCTGGCGGCTCCCCTGCCTGGTACTCTTCGTTCTTGTGGATACCGTAGAGATCTCCCTGGGACTCACCTGCACCGTCAGGCGCGACGGCGAGGATCGGTGGGTGGCGGGCTGCCCGGCACTGGACCTGTTCTCCCAGGGGCAGAGCGAGGAAGAGGCCAAGCGTTCTCTCGAGGAAGCCATCGGGCTCTGGGTCGAGGACTGCCTTGAGCGTGGCACGCTGGATCAGGCCCTGCGCGAGCTCGGTTTCGACAGGGTGCACCCGGGAACGACGGTCTCTCCTGGGGACAAGCCCATTCCGGCAGGCGCCGTGTCGGAAGATGCGGTTCCGGCGCCGGCTACCTTCCCCGTCCACATCTCGATTCCTACGTATCGAGCCGCAGCACTACTGGCCAGCTAAGGGCAACGCTTGAAGCGCCTGAGCTGGAAGGAGCTGCGGGATATCTGTTTGCTTGCAGGCTATGTCGAGTCGAGGACCCGAGGCGACCACCTGATCATGTCTCGCCCGGGCTCCGCCCGCCCGGTGGTCATTAAGATGGATGCCGACCTTGGCGAAGACATCATCCAGAGCAACAAGAGAACCATGGGCCTCACCACCGCGGAGTTCGAAGCTCTCCTGGAGCAGGTGCGGGGGAAGAGGAAGCCCCGGTGATCCTCCTGCCCCGCCGTCAGGGCTTCGAGCCGGCGGGTAGCGGGTAGGGCTCCGGCTCCTGCGGGCGGAGCTTCAGGGTCAGCGTGCCGACGCCGAGCATCAGAGCGGCGGCGACCCAGAACGGGTACTCGATGCCGATCTGGAAGACGACGCCCGCCCAGAGCGGGCCCAGCATCTTCGAGACGCCGCCGAAGGCCTGCTGCACCCCCAGCGTCTGCCCGGTCTCGCCGCGGGCGGAGCGGCGCGAGACGAGGGCGGTGGTGGACGGGAAGAGGAGGGCGGTCCCGACGGGGACGAACAGCGCCACCACCGTCAGCAGCGTGACCCGGCCGGCGTAGGGGAGGTCCACCTGGGCCGGCAGCGGGATGCAGGCCAGGCCGACGATCAGCGACAGGGCGCCGAGCCGCACCACCCCCACCTCGCCGAAGCGGCGCACCGCCGGCCCCAGCAGCAGCGCCCGCATGATCACCCCCACCGCGCCGACGTAGACGAAGAACCAGCCGATGGTCCGCTCGGTGACCCCGAAGGCGGCCCCCAGGTAGA
The DNA here is from genome assembly GCA_035628695.1 of Thermoanaerobaculia bacterium. Taxonomy (GTDB): domain Bacteria; phylum Acidobacteriota; class Thermoanaerobaculia; order Multivoradales; family UBA5704; genus DASPJI01. The sequence continues at coordinate 16,483 of DASPJI010000624.1, forward strand.
GGGGCAGGATGGTGGTCATCGAGAAGAAGGCCATCATGCCGATGGCATAGATCCAGATCAGCGACGGCACCGGTCCCGACGGGTGGAGGAGGACGTCGACGACCGCCCGCCGCAGCCGCCGGGGCACGCCGGCCTCCTGGTGCCGCGGCGGCTCGGGGAGCCAGCGGCTGGCGAACAGGAAGTTCATCAGGCAGAGCCCGGCGGCGATGAACCCGGGCGCCTCCTGGCCGAAGGTCGAGGCGAGCGACCCCACGGCCGGCCCGATCATCACGCCGGCGCTGGTGGCGGCGGTGAGCCAGCCCAGCCCCTTGGCGCGCTCCTCGGGGCCCATGGAGTCGGCGACGTAGGCCTGCACCACGCCGATCGTGCCGCCGGCCGCCCCCTGCACCAGCCGGAAGGCGAGGAGCATCCAGAGCGTGGTCGCCAGGCCGAAGAGGGCGAAGGCGACCGCCGAGAAGACCAGCCCGGCGAGGATCATCGGCCGGCGGCCGTAGCGGTCGGACATCCTCCCCCAGAGGGGGGCGGTGGAGAACTGGGCGAAGGCGTAGGCCGTGGTCAGGGCGCCGACCACCCAGGGCCGCGCCCCCAGCTCCGTCGCATAGAACGGCAGCAGCGGCTGCACCATGGTGAAGCCGATCATGTCGACGAAGGCCGTCGCCATCAGGATCCAGATCTGGCGCACGTAGGCCGGCATGCTTCTCCTACTATCTCGGCCGACGCGCCCCTAGCGCACGTCGCCCTGCCCCCACAGCAGGAAGGCCACGGTGCTCGCCACCATGAGCAGCACGCCGTAGACCGCCGCCATCCCCAGATCCTGGAGCCGCAGGCTGGAGAGGATCTCGATGGAAATGGGGCGGGTGTCGAAGGTGTAGAGCACGATGGAGACGACGAAGTCCCCCAGCGCGGTGATGAACGCGAGGCCGGCGCCGGCGGCGAGCGCCGGCCGGAGCAGCGGCAGGGTGACCCGCGTCAGGCGCCGGAGCCGCCCGGCTCCGAGGGAGGACGCGGCCTCGTCCAGCGCCGGGTCGAGCCCGCGCAGCCCCGCCAGGGCCGCCCGGCCGGTGAGCGGCAGGCTGCGCACCAGGTAGGCGAGCGGCAGGATCAGCGGCGTGCCGATCAGCACGAAGCGCCCCACCGCCGGCTGCTGGACGCTGAAGGTCGTGGCGAGCGCCACGGCGAAGACCGTCCCCGGGATCGCCCACGGGAGCCCGAGGAGCCCCTCGAGCGCGCCGCCGAGGGAGCCCTTGCGGGCCAGAGCCGCCCGCGCCGCCGCGAATCCGAGGACGAGGGCGGCGGCGGTGGAGGCGAGGGCCATCCACAGCGAGTTGAGGACCGGCCGCAGGCGCTCGGCGTCGGTGAACAGGGCCCGGTAGTTGCCGAAGTCGAGGACCGGGGGGAACGGCTCGGCCGTCCAGGTGAACGCCGGCACCAGGGAGACCAGCGCCAGCACCGCGTGCGGCAAGAGAAGGAGGGCGGCGAGCAGATAGCCGAGCGCGCCGGCCGTCCAGCGCGCCGCCGGGCTGCGCAGCCGCCGCCGCGTCGGCGCGATGCCGCGCACGCCGGTGCCGGTGCTCGCGGCGCGGTCGGCCCGCCGCATCGCCCAGAGGGCGAGCAGGGCGAGGCCGGCCAGCATCACGGTCTCCACCTGGGCCAGGGCGAGCTCGCCGTTCAGCCGCGACGCCATGATCTGCGTCGTCATCACCCGGAAGGTGCCGCCGAAGAGGTAGGGGGCGGAGAACGACGCGAGCGAGGTCATGAACGTCAGCAGGGAAGCTCCGGCGAGGGCCGGGCGCAGCAACGGCAGCGTCACCCGGAAGAAGGTCCGCACCCGCCCGGCGCCGAGGGAAGCGGCCGCTTCGAGCAGCGCGGCGTCCTGCCGGGCGAGGGCCGCGCGGGTGAAGAGATAGAAGTAGACGTACATCGAGTAGGTGTGGACCAGGAGGATCGCCCCCGGCCCCACCAGGCGCCACGGCGGCCCGTCGAGCCCGAGGCCGGCCTGCACCGCGCGGGAGATGAAGCCGCTCTCCCCATATAGAAAAAGGAAGGCGATGACGCCGACCAGGGGGGGCAGGGCGACGGGCAGAGCGGCCACCGCGCCCAGGAAGCGGCGCCCCGGGAACTCGGTGCGCTCGAAGAGGAAGGCCAGCGGGACCCCCACCAGCGCCGACAGCACCACCGACGCGGCGGAGATCCAGAGGCTCCGCCAGAGGGCCAGCCACTCGTCCGGCCGGCCGGCGAAGGCGGCGAAGTGGCCGGTGGTCCAGGCCCGCGGCCCCCCCAGCGCCTCCATCAAGGTGATGAGGAGCGGGTACCCGACCAGCCAGGCGAGGAGCACGGCCAGCAGGGCCGGGACGAGGAGCCTCTCACGCGACGACATGGCTCAACCAACGTCCCGGGACGGCCCTTCCCCTCTGGAAGAGGCCCGGAAGATCCGCGGCTTCGGGCCTGCCCCGCCCGGCGCGACGGCCACCGCGTCCCCCGGAGCGGCGGCGTCGGGAGCGGCCATCACCTCCACCTCTCTCCCGGATTCCAGGGCCACGACGAAGTAAGTGACCGGGCCGGCATAGCGCCGCTCCGCCACCTTTCCGGGGAGCGCTCCGGCCGTCCCGGGGGAGGCGAAGCGCAGCGACTCGGGCCGGACCACCAGCTCGGCGGGGCTCCCCTCCGCCAGCTCCTCGGCCGGAACCCCGGGCCAGGAGACGCCGCCGTCCAGGACGACCTGTCCTCCCCGGAAGGTGCCGGGCAGGGCGGCGGCGCGGCCGACGAAGCCGGCGACGAAGCGGGTGGCCGGCCGCTCGTAGAGGTCCTCGGGGCTCCCCACCTGGTGGAGGATGCCGCCCTGGAGCACCGCGACGCGGTCCCCCAGGTCGAACGCCTCCTCCTGCTCGTGGGTCACCAGGACGGTGGTGATCCCCACCCGCTGGATGGCGGCCTTGAGCTCGCGGCGGGTGCGCTCGCGGAGGGTGGGGTCGAGGTTGGAGAGCGGCTCGTCGAGGAGGAGGACCCGGGGCTCGGGGGCGAGGGCGCGGGCGAGGGCGACCCGCTGCTGCTGGCCGCCGGAGATCTCGCCGACGCGCCGCCCTTCGAAGCCGGGGAGGTCCACCAGCGCCAGCGCCTCGGAGACCCGGCGGCGGATGTCGGCGCGGTCCGTCTTCCCGCGCGACTCCAGGCCGAAGGCGACGTTCTCGCCGACGGTCAGGTGGGGGAAGAGGGCATAGTGCTGGAAGACCATGCCGAAATTACGGCGGGCGGGGGGAAAAGTTGTCACGTCCTCCCCTCCGACCCGGAGATGGCCGGCGTCCGGCGTCTCGAAGCCGGCGATGATGCGCAGGGCGGTCGTCTTGCCGCTGCCGCTGGGCCCCAGGAGGGCGAGGATCTGCCCCTGCTCCACGGCGACGGACAGCTCGCGGAGGACGCGGTTGCTGCTGAAGCTCTTGTCGAGCCGGTCCAGCTCCAGGAACGGCATGGCTCAGTGCCCGGATGGGGAGGCAGCGGAGGCGGGCGCGGCGCCCCCGCCCCGGCTCCCCTTGCCGCGGATGCTGCGGTCCCAGGTGTTCATCCACTCCTGGCCCTGGCGCTCCATGAGGGCCCAGTCCACCTGGGCCGGCACCATCTCGGCGAGGACGTCGCGGGCCCACTGCGGCAGCCCGGCCGGGGGGATGTCGGTCCGCGCCGGCAGCCGGAAGGCCTCGCGGGCGGCGAGCTCCTGCCCCTCGGTGCTGCCGATGAAGTCGATGAACGCCTTGGCCGGCTCGGGATGGGGCGCCCCCTTGACCAGGCCGATGGAGTCGTCGATGACCGGCGTGCCGCTGGTGGGGAAGCGGAAGCCCAGGGGGGCGCCGCGCTTCTCCTGCCAGAGCATGTCGGTGAGCTCCCAGACGGTGACGAGCCCCTCCCGGCGGTTGAGCTTCTCCATGAGGAGGGCCGGGTTGATGACGTACTCCTTGGTCTGGGCGTCGAAGCGGCGCAGCCACTCCCAGCCGCGCTCGGGGCTGCCGGTCTCGGCGATCGAGCGGGCGAGGATCATGCCGTAGAGGGTACGCATGGTGCCGCTGGAGAGCGGGTCGCGCATCAGGATCTTCCCCGTCCACTTCGGGTCGAGGAGGTCGTCCCAGTCGCGCGGCGCCTCGGCCTCGGGCACCGCCTGCTTGTTGAAGACGAGGACCGGTGCGGTGCGGTAGGAGCCGAAGTAGAGGTCCTGGGGGTGGCGGCTCTCGGGGGGCACGGCGTCGGCCCACCGCGGCCGGTAGGGGGCGAGGAGCCCCTCGCGCTCCCCCTGGGCGAAGATGGCCCGGGGGCCGCCGTACCAGACGTCGGCCTGCGGATTGGCGGCCTCGGAGCGGACGCGGTCGTAGACGTCCTGGGAGCCCATGTCGAGCCAGCGGACGTCGACGTCCGGGTGGCTCTGCTCGAAGCTCTTCTCCATCAGGGAGAGGAGGTCGCGTCCATGGGGGGAGTAGACGACGAGAGGCGTACGGCCGTCGCCGCATCCCGAGATCAGGAGGGGCAGGAAGGGCAGGGCGAGGGCGACGCCGGAAAGGAAGCGGGTTGGTTTCATGGCTCGGGGTCCCGCCGAGAAGGGGGCGGGAAGGTCCGCGGCAGTTTATCCCGGAATGGTCCGGGAGAGGGCGAGTGGAGGCCGGCTACTCCAGGGGAGCGATCTTCCCGAGCGGCTCGTAGCCCCGAGCTCTCTGCCAGGTGAGTCGGAGCTCCTCCTGGTGCAACGTCGCCCACTCCACCACGAGGCCCATGGCCTTCGGCGGGAGCTTGCCGGCGATCACCGCCAGCGTGTTGATGTCCATGAGGATCTCCCGCTCCCCATACTCCGCGTGGAAGTGTGGAGGCGCGTGATCGTCGAAGTACATCCTTATGATGATGCCGTAGAACCGGCAGATCTCAGGCATCGACCTCTTTCAAGGCGAGACTGGGGAAGACATCTTCCGGCTTCTTGCCCGTCACCTGCATGTAAAGGCTGTCGGGGCAGAGATCCACGTCTTCGTTCCAGACGATCGCTCCCGCCGGGCCGATGTGCACGCGAGCGAACTCCCGCGGATCGGACCACAGGGAGAACACACCCTTGCCCACCAGATGAGACAGGTCGACCTCGCCGGAGACGCCGTCGGTATACCGAACATGGATCTTATAGCCGGGCAAGGCTCTGACTTCGATGGGTTTGAACATGCTCGACACCTCTTCGGGGAGAATTTACCACGTCCGCCTCTCCGCTCCCTCACGCTATGATCTCACCATGGACCGCTTCGCCCGCTACTCCTGGTTCACCCTGGCCTACACCATCGCCGTCATCCTGTGGGGGGCCGCGGTGCGGGCCACGGGATCGGGGGCGGGGTGCGGCAGTCACTGGCCGTTGTGCAACGGCGAGGTGGTGCCGCGGGCGCCGGGGGTGGAGACCCTCATCGAGTTCTCCCACCGGGTGACCAGCGGCCTGGCGCTCCTCTTCGTCGTCGGGCTGGCGGTGGCCGCCTTCCGTAGCCGGCCCCGGGGGCACTCCGCGCGCAGGGCGGCGCTCTGGTCGCTGTTCTTCATGCTGACCGAAGCGGCCGTGGGGGCCGGGCTGGTCCTGTTCGAGATGGTGGCGGACAACCAGTCCATGGCGCGGGCGCTCTGGATGGGCGCCCACCTGATCAACACCTTCTTCCTCGTGGCGGCCATGACGCTGACCGTCCACTTCGCCGGCGGCGGCGCCCCCTTCCGGCTGCGCGGCCAGGGGAGCGCGGGGGGATGGCTGGCGCTGGGCTTCGCCGGGCTGCTGCTGTCGGGCGTCAGCGGCGCGGTGGCGGCCCTCGGGG
>DASPJI010000625.1:0-3001 GCA_035628695.1 Thermoanaerobaculia bacterium
CACCCGCCGCGCGCCGGCCAGCGCCGCGAGGACCGCCACCGCGCCGATCCCTGTCCCTACCTCCAGGAGGCGGATTCCCTCAGTGGACGGGAGCATCGGGAAGAAGGTCTCCGCCCCGGGCAGGTGCTTGGGAGAGAAGACGTTGGCGAAGACGGCGAAGGGCTTCCCCAGGATCTCCACGTCATAGGGGAACGTCTCCTGCTGGCTCCCCTGGAGGAGCATGTCCGAGAGTGCGAAGAGATCCTCGGGACGTCGGTTGATACCGGTCAGATCCATCTGGAGCCTCCTGCCATCCACCAGCTTCCCGTAGGTACGGGGATGGCGCCTCCAAGTTTTCTTCAGGACGAAGCGACGACCGCTCCAGCCTCCCAACCCTCCCGCCGGAGCTTGCCGAGGAGCGCCAGGACGTCCTCCCGGAGTGTGTGGGTGAGGAGCACCAGGAGGTCGCCCGGCCGGGCCCAGGCCAGAGCTTGGCGGGTGGCGTCCATGTCGTCCTCGGCGCGGCTCACGGCCTCCGCCGGAGCGCCCAGCCGGCGCATCTCGTCCGCGAGGACGCGGGAGATCTCGCCGAGGGGCCGGCCGCGCAGCAGGCTGGGCAGCTCCTTGAGCACGACGTGGTCCGGCCGGAAGGACCAGGCGGTGCGCGCCAGCTCCCGGATCGCCTCGTCGTCGCGGTCGCCGGCCTGCCCGAGGACGACCAGGCGGCGCGCGGCGGGAAGCGAGGCGGCGAAGGCGAGGACTGCCGCCAGGCCGTGCGGGTTGTGGGCGTAGTCCACCAGCACCCTGATGCTCCCCAGCTCCATGAGATTGGCCCGCCCCGGGTTGCTCTCCGGGTCGGGCCGGAAGCGGCGCAGGCCCGCGGCCATCGCCACGGCGGGCAGCCCCAGCGCGTCGGCCAAGCCCATGGCGGCCAGGGCGTTGGCCAGGTTGTAGCGGGCGGCGCCGCCGAAGGCGATGGGGACCTCCTCGGCGCGGGCGATGCGCAGCCGGCGCTCGCCGCGCGCCAGCAGCAGGTCCGCCTCGTCGAGCAGGCAGGCGGTGCCGCCGGCCACCAGATAGGCGCGCACCGTCGGGTTCGCCGGATCGAGGCTGAACCAGGTGATGGCGGCTGCCAGGCCGGCGACGCGCCCCACGAGCTGCGGGTCGTCCGCGTTGAGCACCACCCGGCCGCCCGGCCGGACGGCGCGCGGGGCCACCATCTTGGTCTCCGCGAGGCCGTCGAGGTCGAGGACGCCGTAGTCGCCCAGGTGGTCCTCGGCGACGTTGGTGACCAGGGCGGCGTCGGCGGTGCGCAGGGCGAGGCCTCGGCGCAGGATGCCGCCGCGCGCCGTCTCCAGGATGGCCATCTCCACCCGCCGGTCGCGCAGCAGGGTGCGGGCGCCGCCCGGGCCGGAGTAGTCGCCGCGGTCGAGCACCTCGTCCCCCACCTCGATGCGGTCGGTGGAGGTGGTGCCCACCGTCCAGCCGCCCGACCGGGCCATGGCGGCCAGCAGGCGGACGGTGGTGGACTTGCCGTTGGTGCCGGTCACCAGGGCGACCGGCACGTCGTGGATCTTGCTCCAGTCGATGGTGTCAGGGTCGGGCAGGGAGCGCGCCGGCCAGGTACGGGAGCCCTTGCCGAGCCCCACGGAGACCTGATCGTCATCGGCGAGCAGGGTGACGCGGCGGGCGGCGGCGGCGGCCTGCAGGGCTTGCAGCGCCGGGTTCTCCTCGCGCTCGATGGCGTCGCGCAGCAGGGCGGTGCCCTCGCGCAAGTCGGGGGGGGGGCTACCGGCGAGCTCGGCCGCGGCAGCCCGCCAGGCCCACTCGTTGATCTCGGTGGCACTGTAGAGGGCGTCGACCGGCGCGCTCAGCGCGAGGCTGACGCCGCCGGAGAAGGGGCGCACGGCCAGCTCCTCGCCGCTCCAGCCGAGAGCGTCGAGCAGCCGGCGGGCGTGACCCCGCCACGCCGCGACGGCCGCCTCGGTCTGTGCCGGCGGCAGCGCCACGTCGATCACTGCGCCTTCCCGGTCCAAGAGCAGACCAGGTCCTGTCAACCTGCGAGAGTCGAGGATCTCCATCCGGATCTCCGGAATACGGGGGTTTTCGAGCAAGAGCGTATCAGATGAATTGGCACTGCGAGCACCCGGGTTCGGATAATCTCCCTCCATGGTCTCCACCAGCTCCTCGGCAAACCCCTTCGCCCGCTGCTGGGCGCTCGATCCGGACGTCTCCTTCCTCAACCACGGCTCCTTCGGCGCCTGCCCCCGCGCGGTCCTCGAGGAACGGGAGGCCCTGTACCGGACACTGGAACGTCAGCCGGTCGAGTTCCTCGTCCGCCGCCTGGCCGAGCGGTTCGACGCGGCCCGGTCCGCCCTCGCCGTCTTCCTCGGCGCCGACCCCGAAGACCTGGTGGCGGTCGCCAATGCCACCTCCGGGGTGAACACGGTGCTCCGCTCGCTCTCCTTCTCCCCGGGGGACGAGCTGCTGACCACCGACCACGCCTACAACGCCTGCCGCAACGCCCTGGAGCACACGGCGGAGCGGTGGGGCGCCCGGGTGGTGGTGGCGCGGGTGCCGTTCCCTCTGGAGAGCCCCGCTCAGGTGGAGGAGGCGGTCCTGTCGGCGGTCACCCCGCACACCCGGCTCGCCCTGCTGGACCACGTCACCAGCCCCACCGGCCTGGTCTTCCCCGTCGAGTCGCTGGTGCCGCGCCTCGCCGAGCGCGGCGTCGACTCCGTGGTCGATGGCGCCCACGCTCCCGGCATGCTCCCCCTGCACCTCGGCGCCCTGGGGGCGGCGTACTACACCGGCAACTGCCACAAGTGGCTGTGCGCGCCCAAGGGGGCGGGCTTCCTGCACGTCCGCCGCGACCTCCAGACCACCATCCGGCCGCTGGTGATCAGCCATGGCGCCAACCGTCCGCGCCCGGGCCGCTCGCGCTTCCACGACGAGTTCGACTGGATGGGCACCGGCGATCCCACCCCTTTCCTCTCCGTGCCGGCGGCCCTGCGGGTCATGG
>DASPJI010000626.1:0-6746 GCA_035628695.1 Thermoanaerobaculia bacterium
CGATCTTCCTCGACGAGGTGGGCGAGATGACCCCGAGCCTGCAGGCCAAGATGCTGCGCGTCCTCGAGGCCGGCGAGTACTCCCGGGTGGGCAGCACCGCCATCCGCCGCTCGGACGCCCGCGTCGTGGCCGCCACCCACCGCGACCTCGGCGCCATGGTGCGCGAAGGGAGGTTCCGGGAGGACCTCTTCTATCGTCTCGACGTGGTAGAGGTCACCCTGCCGCCGCTACGCGAGCGCCGGGGGGACATCCCCCTCCTCACCCGGTATTTCCTGGAGCAGCACAACCGCAAGGCCGGCAAGGACCGGCAGCTCTCGGCCGCGGCCGAGGAGCGGCTGCTCGCCCACGACTACCCGGGGAACGTCCGCGAGCTGCAGAACGCCCTCCAGCGGGCGGTGCTGCTGGCGAACGGGCCATTGATCGAGCCCCAGGACCTGCCCGCCCCGTTCCGCGCCGCGGCCGTGCGGGGATCGGACGGCGAGCCGCTCGGCGGCTTCCGCGCCGCCAAACAGCGGGTGATCGAGGAGTTCGAGCGCGACTACCTGACGCGCTGCCTGCGCGAGGCCGGGGGCAACATCAGCCAGGCGGCCCGCGCCGCGGAGATCGACTTCAAGAACTTCCACATCAAGATGACGCAGTACGGGATCGACCCGGCAGCGTTCAAGAAGCGCTAGGGTTTTCGGAGCGCCTCCGCCGCCTGGCGCAGGAGCCCGCCGAGGCCGGCGGCCCTGGCCGCCCGCTGCACGGCGGCGACGCGCACGCGGCCGGCGGCGGGATCGAGGCCGTCCATCTCGATCTCGCCGAGGGCGAGGCGGATTTCCAGGGCGGCGGGGCGAAGGCCGCTCTGCTCCGCATGCTCGGCCAGCTCCGTCAGACGCTGCGCGGCGCCGCGGGGGTCCTGCTCGGCGCGGGCCAGCGCCGCGATCACCGCGGCGTAGCGCCGGATGCCGTCGTTTTGGCACTTCGCCAGCGGCGCCGCCAGACGCTCCATGGCCGCCAGCGCCTCCCCGGCCTTCCCTCGCTCCAGGGCGACGGCGGCGAGGATGGTCTGCGCCAGCACCACGTCGTCGGGCTGCCCGCCGGCGGTGAGCCGGGTTTCGGCCTGGCGCGCCATGGCCTCGCCGCCGTCGAGGTCGCCGGAGTCGACGAGGAAACGGGCGAGCACCAGGCGGTTCTGGGCCGCCAGGGGGGAGGCCCCCAGAGACTCCAGCGTGGTGATCCCCATCTCCAGCTCCCGGCGCGCCCCGGGCAGATCGCCGATCAGGAAGAGGGCCTGGGCCAGCCCGGCCTGACTCAACGCGATCCCCCGGAAGTTGTTGACCCGACGGTGGAGCTGGAGGGCGCGGGTGAAGTGCCTCCGCGCCTCGCGCAGGTTCCCCTCCTCCAGGGCGAAGTGCCCAAGGTTCTCCGTCGCCACCCCCTCTCTGCCGGGGTTCCCGAGCTCCTGGAAGACGCGGACGACCTCGCTGAACATGGCCCGCGCCTCGGCCCGGCGCCCGAGCCGCAGGTTGATCAGACCCAGGTTGTTCAGGACCTGCGCCTCCAGGTCGCGCTTGCCGGCCTCCCGGTAGGCCACCGCCGCCTGGTCGTAGCGAGCACGGGCCCCTTCCAGGTCCCCGGTCTGCAGGAGGAATCCTCCGAGGTTGGTCAGGCCCATCGCCCGGACGGTGCTGCTGCCGACCTCGCCGCCGATCTCCACCACCCGCTCGAAGGTGCGGCGCGCGCCCTCGACCTCCCCCTGAGTCAGCAGGCTTCCGCCGACGTTGTTGAGGGCGTCCGCCTCGGAGACGGGGTCGCCGGCCTCCCGGAAGAGGCGGGCGGCCCGCTCGCTGGTCTGCCGGGCGTCGTCGAGCCTTCCTGACAGACGCAGGGCGATCCCTTGAAAGTGGAGGCCGCGGGCGGCGATCAGGACCGCCTTCTGGGCCGTGGCCACGGTCACCGCCCGGGTCGCCGCGATCATCCCGCGCTCCACGTCGTTCTGGCGCAGGGCGGCTTCGGCCTCCACGAGATCGGTCCGCGGGTCGGGGGATGGCGACGGCGTGGCCCGCAGGCGCTCGACGGTCTCCAAGGCCTTGTCGTGCTGCCCCGCCTGGATCTGGACCCTGGCCAGAAAGAGGCCATGCTCGAAGTCGGTGGGCGAGGAGGCCCAGAGGTCCTGATAGATCTCGGCCGCGAGCTCCCAGTCGCGGGTCACCTCGCGATACCGCGCCTCCACCAGCCGCCGCTTCCCGGAAGGAAGCGCGGCGGCCCGCTCGAAAGCTTCGGCCCCCTCCTCGCGTGCCTGAGCGTCATAGCCGAGAGCGGCCAGGGTGACCGCCAGCTCCGCCCGGATCAGTGGATTGTCCGGATCGGCGTCCCTCGCCTGCTCCAGGAGCTGCCTCGCTCCCTTCGGATCGAAACGTGCGCGCCGCGCCAGCCCCTCGGCATAGAGGCTCTCGCCGATGTAGGCGTTCTCCGGCAGGGCTTCGGAGCTGTCGAAGCTCCGCACCGCCCCGGCCGGACGGATGTCGCCGGGACTCCCCGCGGACCGTCGCTCGGTCGCCACCACCCAGACAGCGAGGCCGGCTGCGGCTACCAGGGCAGCGGCCACGGCGACGGCGCGCCAGCGCACGTGGCGGCGGCGCCTCTCGGTCGCGGGGGCAGCCGCCTGCTCCAGGGCCGCCGCGACCTCGCCGGGCGTGGCGAAGCGCTCCCCGGGATCGCTCTCCAGGCAGCGCAGGATGACGGACTCCAGGCGCGGGTCGAGGTCCGGAGCGTGGCGGCGCGGCAGGGTCGGCGGCTCGCGCAGGCGCTTGATGGCGGTGCCGAAGGCGGTCTCGGCGCTGAACGGCAGGCTGCCGGTGGCCATCTCATAGAGGACGACGCCCAGGGCATAGATGTCGGTGGCCGCCGTCACCTCCTCGCCGCGCACCTGCTCGGGGGCCATGTAGGCGGGCGATCCCACCATGACGCCGGTGGTGGTGAGGGACGCCGAACCGGAGCTGCTCCAGGCCAGACCGAAGTCGGTGACCATGGCGCGCAGCCCCCCTGGCGATCCATCCGGCGCCGGAGTGAGCATCACGTTGCCACTCTTGAAGTCGCGGTGGACGACGCCGGCGCGGTGGGCGGCCTCCAGCCCCTCGGCCATCTGGCGGACCAGGGGGACGATCTCGGCGGCGCTCATCCGGCCGCTACGGGCGAGGCGCTCCTCCAGGGTCTCGCCGGCGAGAAGCTCCATGGTGACGAAGGCGAGGGCGGCGCCGCTCTCCTTCTCTCCGCCGAAGCGATGGAAGAAGAGGTCGAAGACGCGGCAGACGTGGGGGTGGGTGACCTTGCGGGCGAGCTGGATCTCCCGCTTGAAGCGCTTGAGGACCCGCTCGTCCCAGGCGATCTCGGGCCGCAGCACCTTGACCGCCACCCGCTCGCCCAGCTCGAGGTCTTCGGCTTCGTAGACCTCCCCCATGGCGCCTTCGCCCAGCAGCGCCATGACCCGGAACCGTCCCGCGAGGACCGCGCCCGGTGAGAGGATGCGGCCCGGCGGAGGCTGGCCGGCCAGAGGCTCGTCGTTCAGAAGCGCCTCCCTCCCTTGCCTGGTCAGTGTTCCATGCAATTGTACACCTCCCCTTCACTCGTGGCCCTGATACTTCACCGGCGAGGCGTTGCCGCAGGATGTTACAGAAGGCTGCGCGTTTGACATCGCCGGGGGGGAGCGGCTACTTTGAGGCTCCCTGTGACAGGACCGCTCGACCCGCAGACTCCCTCCGACGTCTCCACTCCCGAAGGCCAGCGGGTCACCGCCGCCCTCGCCCGGTGGAAGCGCAAGCTCCTCGACCTCAGCAAGCGCAACCGCGCCCTCAACTTCAGACCCTACAAGGTCTCCACGGTCGCGATCGTGGACGAGCAGCCGGCCGAGGTGTTCCGGCAGCTCTACCTTCTGGAGAGGAGCCTGCGGTTCAAGCCGGCACCGGAGCCCGCCAAGGGGACACCCCGGGAGACGGCCACCGAGATCGCCGAGCCCGATGAGCTGGAGGTCCAGGGCTCGTCCCTCGACTTCACCGCCTACGACGCTTCCCGGCTCGACCCGCGGCACACCGACGACGTCCTCCAGACCGCCTCCCCCTTGGAGCAGCTCCAGAAATCGCTGCGGCGTCTCGAGGAGCAGGCGCGGAGCGCCATCGAGGAGCAGGGGGTCAATCCCCTGTTCCTGGCGCTGGGCATGCTCCACTACAAGCGGGAGAAGGAGGAGGATGTGCTGCGGGCGCCGCTCGTCCTCGTCCCCGTGACGCTCGGCCGGCGGTCGGTCGAAGCGGGCTATACCCTCCACGCGGCGGACGACGACCCGATCGTCAACCCGGCGCTCGCCGAATACCTGCGGCAGCGCGGCATCGTCCTCCCGGAGCTCCCCGACCTCACCGACATCGCCGCGGACTACGACCTGCAGACCCTGTTCGGCGCCGCCTCGGCTGCGATCGCCGAGCAGGCCGGCTGGACCCTCAAGACCGACGTCTTCCTCGGCCTCTTCTCCTTCCAGAAGTTCGTCATATACAAGGACCTGGAGGCCAACGGCCCCTCGTTCGCCTCGCACCGCCTGATCCGCCGGCTGGTGACGCGCGGCGGGCCCAAATCCATGGAGACAGTGGTGGGGCTGCCCGGCGAAGTACGGGAGCTGGACCTGGACGCCGGCTTCCCTCCGGAGGCCACCGCCCAGGTGGTGGACGCCGACTCCAGCCAGCTCCGCGCCATGGCCGCGGTCCAGCGCGAGCACGACATGGTGCTGGAGGGGCCGCCGGGGACCGGCAAGTCGCAGACCATCACCAACTTGATCGCCCAGGCCCTGGCCGCCGGCAAGTCCGTGCTCTTCGTCGCCGAGAAGATGGCCGCGCTCCAGGTGGTGCACGGCCGGCTGGTAGGCGCCGGCCTCGGCGAGTTCTGTCTGGAGCTCCACTCCAGCCGGGCCAACAAGCGGACCGTGATGCGGGAGCTGGCCTCCGCCCTGGACGCCTCGCTCCAGCGCCCGCAGATGCCCGAGCCCTCCGGTCCCCGTCTCCAGACAGTCCGCCGCGAGCTGGACGGCTACGTGGAGGCGGTCCACACCCCCTGGGGCGCCCTCGGCTACACCCCGTATCGCGCCTACGGCGAGTTGGGCCAGGTCCTGAACGCCCCCAAGCTGCGGCTGACCGCGCCGGTCGCCCAGGTCACCCGCGAGCAGCTCACCGATGCCGCCCGCGATCTCCGCTCCCTCGCCGAGCTGGCCAGGGACGTGGACGATCCCACGGCTCATCCGTGGAGGGAGACGACGCGGACCTTCTACTCCGAGGACGACCTGGACAACCTCGCCACCCTGCTGGCCGACCTCGCGGCGAGGCTCGAGGCCCTCCTCCAACGCGCCGACGAGGTCCACCAGGCCTTCGCCCTGCCGCCGGTGCGGACCTTCGCCGGCACCGAGACCGCCGCGGTCATCGCCGCCGCCCTCGGCCGCTCGCCCGGCGTCTCGCTGGAGATTCTGCGCAGCGACGGCTGGAACGCGCCGCCCCCCCAGGCCTTGGAGATCGCGGCGCGCGGCCGGCGCGTCGCCCAGCTCCGCGAGCGGCTCGGAGGCCGGCTGGCGCCCGAGGCCCTGGAGCGGGACCACGCGGACGACGCCACCTATATAGAAAGGAAGGAGGCGGGCGCCCTCCGCTTCCTCAACGTCCTCTCCGGCCGCTTCCGGGAGATCCGCCGGCGCTGGACCGGCTGGCGCCGTCCGGGGTGGCAGCCTACCCTCATCGAGCAGGCCGCCGAGATGCGCCAGGTGGACGCCCTCCGCCACGAGCGCCAGGCCCTCACCGGAGAGGATCCGGCGGCAAGGCAGCTCTTCGGCGCCCTCTGGCAGGGGGAGGCCTCCTCGTGGGACGCGCTGGACGCCTACATCCGCTGGGTGGTGGAGGTCCGCGCGCTCGCCCTCCAGCATCGCCTCGACGAGCGGGCCCTGGAGATCGCCGCTCGTCCCCAGCCGGACCTCTCGACGGTCGAGGCCCTGCGGCGCGAGGCCGCGGAGGCGGCGGGCCGGCTCGCCGGGCTGAGGACGGCGGTGGGCTGGCCGGCGGACCACCTCGCGGCCTCCCCCTTCGGCGAGATCATGGAGCGCGTCCAGGCGATGGCGGACCACCTGCGCCTGGCGCCGCGCTGGGCGGCGTTCGAGTCCGTCCGCGCCCGGGCCGCCGCGGGTCCGGGGGCCGAGGTGGTGGCCGCCGCCCTGCGCGGCGAGGTCCCCTTCCCCGACCTCGCCGCGGCCTTCCTGCGCGCCTTCTATCAAAGGTGGCTGAGCGCGGTCGTCCAGGAGCGCGAGCCGTTGCGGGCCTTCCATGCCCTGGCGCACGAGCAGCGCGTCGAGGAGTTCCGGCGACTCGACCAGCAGGTGCTCCAGGAGAACCGCGCGCGGCTCGTGCGCGAGTTGCGGGACCGGACGCAGAAAAGGTTGCAATCCCCCGAGGCGCTGGCGGGCATGCCCACGCTCAAGCGCGAGATGGTCAAGCAGCGGGCGCTCGCCCCGCTCCGCAAGACCCTGCGCAACGCCGAGACGGCGATCCGATCGATCAAGCCTTGCTTCATGATGAGCCCGCTCACCGTCGCCCAGCTCCTCGACGGCAAGGCGCCGAACTTCGATCTCGTGGTCTTCGACGAGGCGAGCCAGCTCCCCGCCGAGGACGCGGTCGGAGCGATCGTCCGCGGCCGGCAGCTCGTGGTCGTGGGCGATCCCAAGCAGCTCCCGCCGACCGATTTCTTCT
>DASPJI010000627.1:0-4411 GCA_035628695.1 Thermoanaerobaculia bacterium
GAGCCCCTGTCGCCCCCGGCCGTCCACCACGCCTTCGCGGCACAGGCCCGGCGGGCACCCGACGCCATGGCCCTCTCCTGGCCGGAAGGTGGGCTGACCTACGGTGAGCTGGACCGCCGCGCCGGGCGGCTGGCTCGGAGCCTGCGGCGGCGCGGTCTGATCCCAGGGGAGCGCGCGATCCTCCTCCTGGAGCGCTCGCCGGAGCTCGCCGTCGCCCAACTCGCGGTCTGGAAGGCTGGAGGCGTCGCCGTGCCGCTCGATCCGGCCTGGCCACGCGACCGGGTAGAAAGACTGAAGGAGGAGAGCGGCGCGGTTCTGGTGGTGGACGGGGAGCTATCTATAGAGGAAGACGGCCCGCCGCCGGAGGATCTCTCCACGTCCGCGGATGCCGCCTACGTGATCTTCACCTCGGGATCGACCGGACGTCCCAAGGGCGTGGTCGTCGAGCACGGCAGCCTGGCGTTCACCCTGGCCGCGGCCCAGGCGGTGCTGGGCTGGGACCCCATGGACGTCACGAGCTGGTCGTCGGCGCCGACGTTCGACATCTCCCTCCTCGAGCTGTGGGCGCCGCTTCTCGCCGGCGGCGTCTGCGAGATGCTGCCGGCCGGCCCGGGGACGGATCTGGCGGCTTGGCGGGAGCTGCTGCCGCGGCTCACCCGGCTCCACGCCGTGCCCGGGCTGATGCGTCCGCTGATCGACCTGGTTCGCGACGAGGCGCCGCCCTGTGCCGGGCTGCGGACCCTCCTCGTCGGCGGCGAAGCCGTGCCCGCCGGTTTGCTTGCTGACCTCCGCCGTACGTTTCCGAACGCCGACCTCGGCGTCCTCTACGGACCTACGGAGGCGACGATCGTCGCCACGGTCTGGAGAGTGCCGTCGCCGGAGGTGCCGGTCCGTTCGCTGCTCGGCCGGCCGCTGCCCGGCGTCGAGATCCAGGTCCGCGACGCCGCCGGCCGCATCGTGCCGGCGAATGTGGTGGGTGAGATCTGGATCGGTGGCCCCGGAGTGGCCCGTGGGTACCTGAACCGGGAACAGGAGACGGAGGAACGTTTTCAAAAGCGGTCCTACCGGACCGGCGATCTGGCCCGCTGGACGGCCGCGGGCGAGTTGGAGTTCCGCGGCCGTGCCGACAATCAGGTGAAGATCCGCGGCGTCCGCATCGAGCCGGGAGAGGTGGAGGCCGCCTTGTCCGCCGCTCCTGGAGTCCGCGAGGCCGCGGTCACGGTCCGCGACGACCTGCCCGGCGGGCGCGGGCTCGTGGCCTATGTAGCGGGAGAGGGGGCCGCCGATGCCCTGCGGTCCTTCCTTGCCGACCGTCTGCCTGCCTACATGGTGCCCGCCGCCTTCGTTCTCCTTGATCGCCTGCCGCGGACGGCGCATGGCAAGGTGGACCGCCGGGCCCTGCCGGCTCCGAACGCTGCCGGCCTTGATGACGCGGGCCGGGTTGCACCCCGCACGCCGCTGGAGTCGAGGCTCGCCGCCATGTGGCAGGAGGTCATCGGCCTGGAAACCGAGGTCGGAGCTCACGACAATTTCTTCAGCCTTGGGGGCGACTCCATCAAGGGGGCGATCTTCACCAACCGCCTGGGGCGCCAGCTCGGGGAGCACGTGCCGGTGGCGCTGATCTTCGAGGCGCCCACCGTGGCCGAGCTGGCGGCAGCCCTGGAGGCGGAGTACCCGGCGGCGTTGGGGCTCTCACTTCCTGGCCCCCTCTCCCATCCCCTTCCCCGAACCGGGAGAGGGGACAAGGGTGAGGGGGCTCCTCTCTCCTTCGCCCAGGAGCGGCTCTGGTTCCTCCAGCAGCTCGATCCACAAGGCGCCACCTACAATATGGGGGATGCGCTCGTCCTGCGGGGGAGGCTCGATACGGCGGCACTGGAGGCCGCCTGGCGCGAGATTCTGCGCCGGCACCAGACGCTCCGCGCTCGTTTCCTGCTCCGTGACGGCCTGCCCGTCGCGGAGGTGGGGCCGGTGCCAGACGATCCCCTACCTCGGATCGACCTTGCTGGCCTGGGGACGGCGGCCCTGGACGCGGCCCAACGTCTGGCTCATGAGGAGGCCGTGCGGCCGTTCGACCTCCAGCGCGGGCCGGTGGTACGCGGCCTGCTGCTCCGCCTCGGGCCGGACCACCATGCCCTGCTGTTCACCACCCACCACATCGTCTGCGACGGCTGGTCGCTCGGCATCTGGGCGCGGGAGATCCAGATCGTCTACACCGCCTTCGCCGCCGGCGGGCCCCGGCTCCCTGAGCCGCCGATGCAGTACGCCGATTTCGCGGCCTGGCAGCGGAGTTGGCTCGAGGGCTCCCGGCTCGAGGCCCAGGTGTCCTACTGGCGCGAGCGCCTGCGCGGCGCGGCCCCCTACCTGGAGCTGCCGCTCGACCACCCCCGTCCCGCTTTCCAGAGCCACCGGGGCGGTGCGGCGTCGCTCTCCCTGCCGGCGGTGCTGGCCGACCGGCTGCGCGCGCTGAGCAGCCGGCACGACGCGTCGCTGTTCATGACGCTGCTCGCGGCCTTCTCCCTCCACCTGGGCCGGCTGAGCGGCCAGGACGACATCCTGGTCGGCTCGCCCATCGCCGGGCGGATCCAGCCCGAGGTCGAAGGGCTGATCGGCTGCTTCCTCAACACCCTCGTCCTGCGTGCCGACCTGTCGGGCGAGCCGAGCTTCCGGGACCTGCTGCGGCGGGTGCGGGAGACCGCCCTGGGTGCCTTTTCGCACCAGGACGTGCCGTTCGAGAAGGTGCTGGAGGAGCTGCGGCCGGAGCGCGACACCTCGCGGCCGTCGCTGTTCCAGGTCCTGTTCAACCTGGTCAACGTGCCGCGCGCCGCCATGGACCTGCCCGGGCTCGCCCTGGAGAACCTCGGCCCGGGCGAGCCCTTCGCCAAGTTCGATCTCACCCTCTACATCTCGGAGGAGGACGGCCTGGCGCTCCATCTGGTCTACAACTCCGACCTCTTCGACCCGCCGCGCATGGAGGAGATGCTCCGCCAGTACCGGCTTCTCCTCGAACAGGCCACCGAGCACCCGGAATCCCCGGTGGCCTCCTACTCGCTCCTGACCTCCGAAGCGGCGGCGGTCCTGCCCAATCCCGTGGCGAGCCTCGACCACCCCTGGCCCGGCGCGGTGCACGACCTCTTCGCGGACCAGGCTCGGCATGCGCCTGATCGGGTCGCCCTGATCGACCGGGACGGACTCTGGACCTACGGCGAGCTGGACCGGGCGGTCCACCGCCTAGCCGCCCGCCTTCTGGCGGACGGCCTCGGTCCCGGGGACCTCGTCGCCGTCTGGGCCCACCGAGGCGCGGCGCTGGCCTGGGCGCTCCTGGGGATCGTCAAGGCCGGCGCGGCGTTCACGATCCTCGATCCGGCCTACCCGACACCGCGGCTGATCGAGGTCTTGAGGATCGCCAGGCCGCGCGGTCTCCTCCGGATCGACGGCGCCGGTCCGCTGCCTCCCGACCTCGAGGTCTTCGTCGAGGAGCAGGGGGTGGTGGTATCTCCCGTCACAGGTGAAGGAGGGGGGTTCTTCTCGACCGGGCCGCACGACGTGGCATCCGTGGCCTTCACCTCGGGCTCCACCGGGCTGCCGAAGGGGATCGTCCAGACCCACGGCTCGATGTCCTACTTCCTGCCCTGGCACCGGGAGGCGCTGGGCTATTCGGAGTCCGACCGCCACACGATGCTGTCGGGGCTGGCGCACGACCCGCTGCAGCGCGACATCTTCTATAGCCTGGCGACCGGCGCCACCCTCTGCGTACCGGACCCCGGCCGCATCGGCGAGCCCGGCTACCTGGCCGCCTGGATGGCGGAGCAGCGGGTCACGGTCGCCAATCTCACCCCCGCCATGGCCCTGCTCCTCACCGAGCTGCAGCCCGGCGCGGCCACGCTCATGCCCGACCTGCGGGTGACCGTCCTGGCCGGTGACCTCCTCACCCGCGAGCTGGTGGAGCGGCTCCGGGCCCTGGCGCCGCGGACGAGGTTCCTGAACGTCTACGGCACCACCGAATCCCACCGCGCCCTGAGCTATCACCTCGTGGAGGCCGGCGAGGACGCCCGCCGCCGGCGCCTGAAGCAGACGCTGCCGCTCGGGCGCGGGCAGACGGGGTGCCAGTTCCTCGTCCTGACCCCGTCCGGCAGCCTGGCCGGTATCGGTGAGATAGGGGAGGTGGCGGTCCGCAGCCCCTGGCTCGCCCGGGGCTATCTCGGCGACGAGGCCCTGACCCGGGAGAGGTTCGGGATCAACCCCTTCACTGGAGATCCCGGCGACCGCCTCTACCGCACGGGGGACCTGGGGCGCTACCTGCCGGACGGCGAGGTCGAGGCGGCGGGGCGGGCCGACCAGCAGGTGAAGATCCGCGGCTTCCGGGTAGAGCCGGGCGAGGTGGAGGCCGAGCTGCTCCGCGCGCCCGGGGTCC
>DASPJI010000628.1:0-7456 GCA_035628695.1 Thermoanaerobaculia bacterium
CGAGGGGGGCCGGCTCGCGGGCCTCTCCGGGATCGGCGTCCCGCTCGCCGCGGTGGACCACTTCGGCCTCGACCTCGCCGAGCGCACGCATCCCCTGATCCTCGCCCTGGCGGGCGGCGAGCCAGTGGCGTTCCACGATTCGGGGCACGCGCTCCACCGGCCGTTCGAGACCCCCCTCGGCGCCGGCTCCTTCCACGCCGTCCCCCTCGCCCGCGGCGGCGGCGACCTCGCTCCGGGGTTGCTGCTGGTCACCGGGCCGATCGACGGGCCGGTGGAGGAGGACGTGCGCTGGGCCGCCGAGATGCTCGGCATGCGCCTGGTCTCCCTCTGGTACCGCCGGGCGCAGATGGACGAGCGGCGCCACAAGCGGGAGCGGAGCTGGCTGTTCGGGATCATCAACGCGGTCACCGACCCCATCCTGCTGACCGACGCCGACGGCCGCATCGTGGTGGCCAACGCCGCGGCCGAGCGGCTGCTGACCGCCGACGAGCAGACCAGCGAGGGGCGCCGCCGCGCGGTGGCTCTCAACAACATGCTCTTCTCGGCCTCGCTCTTCACCACCACGGAGGAGGAGACCTCCCGCCGCGAGCTGCTGCTGGTCGACCCGACCGAGGGGCAGGACCTGCTCTTCGAGGTCCTCTCGACCCGCGCCAAGGTGAGGGCCGGCGAGAGCGGTGTGGTCTCGGTGCTGCGCAACGTCACCGACCTGCGCCGGGCGACCGAGGAGATCGAGGAGAACTACCGCCGGCTGCGCACCGCCGAGGCCCAGACCCGCGCCGAGCGCGACCGCCTGGACCTGATCCTCAACTCGGTGCTCGACCCGATCCTGGTGACCGACGCCGCCGGCAACATCGTCCTGATGAACCCGCCGGCCGAGCGCGTGTTCACCGTCGGCCCGGCCGATTCGGTCGAGGCGGAGCGGCGGGTACGGGCCAACGACGCGGTCTTCACCTCGTTCGTCTCCAACCTCTACGCCGGCCAGTCCCTGCGCTGGCGCGGCGAGCTCAACCTCCTCGACCCGCGCACCGGCGACACGGTGCCGGTGGAGGCGATCTCCGGCAAGGTGCTGTCCAAGCACGGCGAGGACACGGCGATCGTCACCATCCTCCACGACCTGACCGAGGCGGTCGAGAAGGCCCGCCTCTACGAGCAGGTCAAGCGCCACTCCGAGGAGCTGCGGGAGAAGGTGCGGGAGGCCACGGGCGAGCTGGCCGAGCAGAACGAGCTGCTGCGCCGCCAGGCCTTCCAGCTCGAGCAGGCGTCGGCGGCCAAGTCGCAGTTCCTGGCCAACGTCTCGCACGAGCTGCGGACGCCGCTCAACGCCATCCTGGGCTACACCCATCTGCTCCTCGAAGGGGTCTCGGGCGAGCTCGCGCCGCGGCAGACGGAGAAGCTGCAGCGCGTCGACTCCAACGCCCGTCACCTGCTGGCCATCATCAACGACCTGCTGGACATCGCCCGCATCGAGTCGGGCAAGATGCCCATCCAACTGGAGCGCTTCGAGCTGCACGAGCTGATCGACGAGGTGATGGCGGAGGTCGAGCCGCTGATCACCGGCACGCGCCTCGAGGTGACCCGCGCCGTATCGCCGGGGGTGCCCGAGATCCGCTCCGACCGCCAGAAGGTCAAGCAGATCGTGCTGAACCTGCTGTCCAACGCCCTCAAGTTCACCCCTCAAGGGTCGGTGGCGATCCAGGTGGGCTTCGAAGAGCCGTCCGAGCATGTCTTCATCGCGGTGACCGACACGGGGATCGGCATCTCGGAGGAGAACCAGAAGACGATCTTCGAGGCGTTCGGCCAGGCGGACAGCTCCTATACCAAGAGGCACAGCGGCACCGGCCTGGGCCTCTCCATCTGCCGCCGCCTGGCCACCCTGCTGGGGGGCGACATCAGCCTGCGGAGCCAACTGGGCGAAGGGTCCACCTTCACCCTGGTCTTCCCCCGCCGGCCGAAGAAATGACCGAGGAGATCATGAGCAGCGAACCGGACATGGGAGCGGAGCAGCCACCCCTCGTGCTGGTGGTCGACGACGTCGCCCACGGCCGGGAGATCTGCGCGGAGTACCTCGAGTTCCGCGGTTTTCGCGTCGCGACCGCGGAAGACGGCGAGGAGGCGCTGGACAAGGCCTTCGAGCTGCGCCCGGACGTCATCCTGATGGACCTCTCGCTGCCGCGGCTGGACGGCTGGGAGGCCACCCGCCGCCTCAAGCAGGACGAGCGCACCCGCGAGATCCCCGTCATCGCGCTGACCGCGCACGCCCTCGCCAGCGCCCACGAGAAGGCGAAGCTGGTGGGGTGCGACGCCGTGGTCACCAAACCGTGCCTGCCGAAGGATCTCGAGGCCGAGGTCCGGCGGCAGCTCGAAGCCCGCGGGGAACGTTCATGAGCGACGGACGCAAGGCGAAGGCCGGCGACAAGCCGGCCAAGAAGGCGGCGCCGGCCCGGAAGGCCGCGGCGCCCAAGCTGGGCTCGGCCGCCAAGGATGCCCCGGCTTCCACGCCCGCCGCGCTCGCCCCGACGACGCCGGTGGCGGTGCCGCCGCCGGCGAACGAGCGCAGCGGCAAGTACGTTTACTGCATCATCCAGACGACGGAGCCGATGCGCTTCGGCCCCATCGGCATCGGCTCCGAGCCGGCGGACGTCCACACGGTCAACTTCCAGGACATCGCGGCGGTGGTCTCGGACACCCCGCTCGAGGTCTACGACCCGACGCGCGACAACGTCCTCGCCCACGAGCGGGTCAACGAGGCCGTGATGCGCACCCACACGGTCATCCCGATGTCCTTCGGCACGGTGTTCAAGACCTCGGAGGACATCGTCGAGCTGCTGCGCACGGCCTACGACGCTTTCCGCGACGTGCTCATCAAGATGCAGGACAAGCTGGAGTTCGGCCTCAAGGTCCTGTGGGAGCCGGAGATCATCATCCGCGAGATCGAGAAGGACGACGAGAACCTGCGGCTGCTGCGCCAGGAGATCTCGCACCAGAAGGGGTCGACCTACTTCGCCCGCATGCAGTACGGGCGCCTGGTGGACTCCCTCCTCCAGGAACGCTCCGAGCAGCTCGTGGCGGAGATCTTCGCCGCCCTGGCCGGGGTGTCGGTGGCGTCGCG
This sequence comes from Thermoanaerobaculia bacterium, assembly GCA_035628695.1. Taxonomy (GTDB): domain Bacteria; phylum Acidobacteriota; class Thermoanaerobaculia; order Multivoradales; family UBA5704; genus DASPJI01. The sequence continues at coordinate 3,110 of DASPJI010000628.1, forward strand.
GGCCAACAAGCCGATCGGCGACAAGATGATCCTGAACGCCGCCTTCCTGGTGCCGCGGGAGCTGGAGAGCGACTTCGACGCCAAGGTCAAAGAGATCGACGCCCGGTACGCCAACCTGATCTTCAAGTACACGGGCCCCTGGCCGCCCTACAACTTCGTCAACATCCGGCTCAAGCTCGAGCGCGCCTCGGAAGCCGAATGATCATCCTGGACGACCTGCTGATCGGCGGCCTCCGTTTCGTGCTGGACAAGGTCGCCTCGGCGGTCGACGCGGAGATGAACGACGCCGACCGCCTGCGGGAGGACCTGCTGGCGGCCCAGATGCAGCTCGAGCTCGGCGAGATCACCGACGAAGAGTTCGCCGAGGTGGAGAGCGAGGTCCTCGTCCGGATGCGCGAGCTGCGGGAGCAGCGCGGCGGCGCCCAGGCCGCGGGCGCCGTCTCTCTCGCCGGCGGCTCCTTCGGCGTCGACGTCACCTTCGGCGGCGACGACTCAGAGGGTGGTTCCCGTCCCCCCCGCCCCCCCGGCGAGTAGCGAGCGGAGCGTCACCGCGTAGAGGGCGACGTTGGCCTCCTGCATCATGGACAGGTGCGCGTCCGCCAGCCCGGCCGTGGGCGCCAGCGCGAACTCGTGGACGTCCAGCGGCTGCGCCGAGTACCGGCGCCAGGCCCGCGGCGACCGGCTCCCCCGGACGGTGAAGTAGGTGATCCGCACGGGCTGCCGGACCGGACGGTAGCGGGAGCTGATCTGGTGGTGGAGCCGCAGCAGCCGCTGCTCCCGGCGGATGACTCTGGCGGTCCGTCCCGGGACCACCCGCGCCAGCCCCTCCTCCTGCAGCCGCCGGTAGACGTGCTCCCACATCTCGTCCGGAGTCAGCCGCCGCAGCTCCGCCGGGTCGCAGAGGCCGGGGAAGGTGGCCTCCATCACCCGCGGGTCGGCGCAGCCGGAATCGACATAGGCCATCTGAAAGAGCTTCTCGCCGGGGCTCATCCGGCGGCCGCCGCGGAGGAGCTCGAAGGCCCGCCCGGCACCGAAAGTGTGGAGCAGGGCCCGCGAGAGGCCCTGCCCGGCGGCGTAGTAGGCCCGGCTGAGGGCGCTCTGGGGGGGGAAGGTGTCGAGCATCAGGAGCAGGGAGACCGGCCGGCCGCGTTCGGCGAGCCGGCGGGCCATCTCGAACGCCACCAGCCCCCCCATGGACCAGCCGCCCAGGGCGTAGGGCCCATGGGAGTCGAACGCCTCCAGCTCCGCCAGATAGGCCGCGGCCATCTCCTCGATGCTGGCGAAGCTCGGACCGCCGCCGGGGTCGCTGGAGAGGTGGGGATCGCGGAAGGCGTAGACCGGCTGGCCGGGGCCGAGGCCGCGGGTGAGGGCGAGGTAGCTGAACGGGCTTCCCCCCGCCGGGTGGATGAGGTAGAGGGGGTGCCCCGGGCCGCCGCCGCGCAGGGGGACGAGCGCCGCGGAGCCCTCCCCGGGCTCCTGCCTCAGCAGGACGGCCTGGCGTTCGATGGTCTCCTTGCCGAGGAGCTGGTGGGGCTCCACGTCCCGGCCCAGCCGCTGGCGGATCTCCCCGACGGCCGAGAGCGCCGAGAGCGAGCTCGCCCCCAGCTCCAGGAAGAGGTCGTCGGTGACTCCGATCGACGGGACCTCCAGGACCTCCCGCCAGATCGCGACGAGCTCCGTCTCCCAGGGATCGCGGGGAGGGACGTGCCCGGCGTCCTGCCGGGGGCCGCGACCGGGCCGGCCGCCCATCTCCTCCAGGTAGAGCCGGCGGTTGCCACTGCGGGAGAGCTTTCCGGAGGTGCTCTTGACCAGGGTGCCGGGGTCGCAGACCCGCACGTCCCAGAGGCCGATGCCGAAGGTGGCGGCCACTTCGTCGCGGACGCGGCGGGCCAGCGCCTCGCGGTCGGTGCCGTCCTCGGGCTCGAGAAGCGCCACGATCTGCTCGGTCCCCTCCACCTCGTCGCGCACGCCGAAGACGGCGGCCCGGCCGTCCTTGCAGCCGGGGACGGCGCCCGCCACCTCCTGGAGATCCTCGGGGTGGAGGTTCACCCCGCGGTGGATGATCATGTCGCCCTCCCGGCCGGTGACGAACAGCTCGCCGTCCGCGAGATAGCCCAGGTCGCCGCTGCGGTACCAGCCGTCGGGGGTGAGCACCTCGCGGGCGGCCTCGCGGGCGGCCGCGTCCGCCGGCACGTAGCCGGTGAACAGGCAGCCGCTGCGGATCTCCACCTCGCCCACCCGGCGGTCCGCGAGGCCGCCCGCGATGCGGACCTCGTGGCCCGGGATCGGCCGGCCGCAGGAGAAGAAGGTGATACCCGCCTCGGGCGGCGCCTCCGCCGCCGTCTCGAATAGGGGGACGGCGCGGCTCTCGGCCAGGAAGGTCTTGCGGTCCACCGTGTCGGAGCGCACCGGCCGGCCCAGCTCCGTCTGGGTGGCGATGAAGGTGTTCTCCGCCATGCCGTAGCAGACCTGGAGGTGGCGCTCCTCGAGGCCGGCGGCGCCGAACCGCTCCAGGAACTCGCGGCGGCTGGCCTCGCGCACCAGCTCGCCGCCGGAGAGGAAGGCGCGCAGGGAGCCCAGGTCCAGGCCGGCGAGCTCTTCTGGAGCGATCCGCCGGGCGCAGAAGCTGAAGGCGAAGTTGGGTGACCAGAGGAGGGTCGCCCGGTAGCGCGCCGCGGCCTGGAAGAAGGAGACCGGGTCCGCGACCCATTCGAACGGTTGGAGGTGGGCCGAGAAGGCGCCCAAGTAGAGGGGGAGGAGGAAACAGCCCACCAGGCCGTTGTCGTGGTAGAGGGGCACCCAGCTCACCACCCGGTCGTCCGGCCCCATCCCCAGAGCCTGGCTGTAGGAGGAGGCCTGGAAGGCCATCATCTCCTCGGTGACGGCGATCCCCTTGCGCGCTCCGGTGGTGCCGGAGGAGTACTGGAGGAACAGCGGGCGCGCCGTGCTCATCTCCGGGGCGGGCTCCAGGGGCAAGGGCACGCCGGTGAGGGCGGCCGGGTCCGGCAGGTCGATCCCCTGGACGTCCAGCCCGGCGAGCGCGGGGTGGGAGCCGGCGGGGCCGGTCAGCTCCGGGGCGCCGACGATCCAGCGCGCCCGGCTGTTGCGCGCCACCGAGCCGAGCATGGTGAAGAAGCACCCTTCGCTCTGCTTGACCGAGGGGAACGACAGGATCGACGGCACGCCGCCGGCCGCCATGGCGGCGAGGAAGCCGAGCGCCTGCTCCCGGGGAGAGGGGGTCAGCACGAGCACCACGTCGCCGGGAGCGACGCCCCGCTCGCGCAGCCAGCGCCCCAGCCGTCCGACCTGCGCGGCCAACTCGGACCACGACAGCACCTGGTCCTCCTCGCCGCGGGAGACGAACGCCATCGCCGGCTCGTCCGGCCGGCTCTGGGCGAGGCCGGCCAGCCTGGCGAGGAAGCCTGCGGCCGGTGGAGATGCGGGGCTCGTGCTCATGGTCGGTCCCTCTGCCGGTCCGGCTGGGCGATCTTAGCAGGGCCATCCTATAGTGATGGCCGGCCATGACCTCTTCTCCCCTCCCTTCCTTCTGGTTCTTCGGCGGCAAGGGCGGCGTCGGCAAGACTACCTGCGCGGCGGCGGCCGCCCTCGCCGCGGCCGAGGCGGCCGGCGGCGAGCGGCGCGTCCTGGTGGTCTCCACCGACCCGGCCCACTCGCTGGGGGATGCCCTGGCGGCGCGGCTCGGCCCCGAGCCGGCGCGGATCCCCACCCGGCGCGGTACGCTCCTGGCAGCCGAGCTGGGAGCCGAGCGCGCCCTCAAACGCTGGAAGGCGGGCCACCGGGAGGGCCTGCGCACGCTGGCCGAGCACGGCACCTACCTCGACGAGCGGGACGTCGACCTCCTCCTGGACCTCTCCCTGCCCGGCCTCGACGAGCTCGTCGGTCTCCTCGAGCTGTCCCGACTCGCCCGCGAGAGCGCCTGTGACGAGGTGGTCGTCGACACCGCCCCCACCGGCCACACCCTGCGCCTCCTGGCGGTGCCCGAGACCCTGCGCCACCTGGCCGCGGCCCTGAACGAGATGGCGAGCCGCCACCGTCTCATCGCCGAGAGCTTCGGCGGCCGTCCCCTGCCCGACGCCGGTGACGCGCTCATCCACGAGATCGAGACCGAAGGTCTCGATCTGAGCGGCCGCCTTCGCGACCCGGAGCGCGCCACCTTTGTCTGGGTCCTGCTGCCCGAGGCCCTGGCTCTCGCCGAGAGCCGCGACGCGCTCGCCGCGCTCCGGGCCGCCGGCATCCACGTCCAGGAGCTCCTGGTCAACCGCCTGACACCCCCCTCCGCCACCTGCCCCGTCTGCCTGGAGCGCCGGCGCGCCGAGCTCGAGATCA
>DASPJI010000629.1:0-3257 GCA_035628695.1 Thermoanaerobaculia bacterium
CCGGAGATCTCGTCGCGCAGCGTCCAGTTGCCGACGAAGGCCGCGGTCCGGTAGCCGCGTTTGCCGAGCGTCGCCGCGGCCGATGGCAAACCCCGCCGCATGCGCAGGCCGTTGCGGGTGGCGCCGTTCTCGTGCGGGTAGGTGGAGGTGAACATGGAGCAGAGCGCCGGGTTGGTGAGCGGCTCCACCGTCCGCGCCTGGGTGAAGCGGGCCCCGGAGGCGAGGAGCTTATCGATCGCCGGCGACGTCGGGCGGCGGTAGCCGTAGGAGGACAGACGGTCGGCGCGCAGCGTGTCGACGGTGACGATGAGCACGTTGGGGAAGCGCTGGGATGCCGCCCGCGGCTGGGCGCCGGGGATGGCGGGGAGGAGGAGACCGGCGAGCCCGAGAAGGGCGGCGGCGCTCCAGAGGTGGATCGCGCGTCGTCTCACGGTGAGACCCTCTCCGATTTGGTAAGCTGCGGTGTATGAAGGAGGTGCGGCCCGAAACCCAGCCCGGACCGGCGCCGGCGGTCGAGGCCGAGGCGGCGGCCCGGAGCGGCGAGCCGCCGCGTTGGGGCAAGGGGACCGAGAGCCCGGACGACGGGCGCTTCCTCGCCGGCCCGCAGTCGCGGGCCGCCGAGCTGGTCCGGCTGTGGCGGATCTCCGCCGATTTCATCCGCGGCTTCCGCGCCCTGCACTTCGTCGGGCCCTGCGTCACCGTCTTCGGCTCGGCCCGCTTCCCCGAGGACCACCGCTACTACGCCCTGGCACGGCAGATGGGCCGGCGGCTGGGCCGCGCCGGGTTCACCACCATGACCGGCGGCGGGCCGGGGGTCATGGAGGCGGCCAACCGCGGTGCCCGCGACGTCGGCGGCCGGTCGGTGGGCTGCAACATCGTCCTGCCCCAGGAGCAGAGCCCCAACCCGTACCTCGACCTCTGGGTGGAGTTCCGTTACTTCTTCGTGCGCAAGGTGATGCTGGCCAAGTACTCGTACGCCTTCGTGGCCATGCCCGGGGGCTTCGGCACCATGGACGAGCTCTTCGAATGCGCGACGCTGATCCAGACCGGCAAGGTCCGGAACTTCCCGCTGATCCTGATGGGGACCGACTACTGGCAGCCTCTGCTCGATTTCATGTGCCATGACATGGTCAGGGAGAAGACGATCCTGCCCGCCGATTGTGAGCGCATCCTCGCCACCGACGACCCCGACGAGGCGATGGACCGCATCATGAGCGCCGCGACCGGCGAATTCGGGCTCGTCTGGGAGCCCGTGCCGCGCTGGTACTTCGGCGAATCCGCCATGCAAAAGCCGAGCCCACCAAGCGGCGCGGAGCCTGCCCGGAAAGTCTAGCAAACCCGCGCGGCCGGCTCGCTGCCCGCGCGACCGCCGTGCTATCCTCTGTCGCGTAGGAAGACGAGCGGAAGGCCTGCCCGCCCCTCCCCTGTACCGGTGATCCGGTCTATGATCTCCCAAGGAACGACACCGAAAGGGACTACGCCATGAGCCAGCCAGCCGTCGCGGCGCTCGCGCCCGAGCCCTTCGATTTCGAGCTCGTCTTCGACGACGGAGAGCCCTTGGAGAGCCCCTGGCACCGCTCGCAGATCACTTTCCTGGAAGAGTTGCTGCTCCAGCACCTGGAGGAGCAACGGTGGACCGACGTCTATGTCGGCGCCAACGAGTTCGTGTACTACTCGGTGGAGCAGGCCCGGCAGGTCGCCGAGCGGGTGGGCCGGAACAGGCCCTCCGAGGAGGTGCGGGGCCCCGACGTCTTCTGGGTGAGCGGCGTCGACCCGACCGTCGAGCGCGAAGGCTGGGTGTCCTGGCGGGAGGGTGGCCGGTTGCCCGACGTCATCTTCGAGCTCTTCTCCAAGTCCAACACGCTGGCCCACCGGAAGCAGAAGAAGGAGCTCTACTCCCGGGTCTTCCGTACCGCCGAGTACTTCGTCTATGGCCCCAGGAGCCGCCGGCCCGAGGGCTTCCGCCTGATCGGGGGCGATTACCGCGCCATCGAGCCTGATGCCCGGGGGTGTCTCTGGAGTGAGCAACTCCACCTGTTCATCGGCGCTTGGCAGGGGGTCTTCAGGCGGCGGAGCGCCCACTGGATCCGGTTCTTCCGTCCCGACGGCTCCATGATGCTCACCTCTCGCGAGCAACTCGAGCAGATGCACCGACTGTAACCCCCACTCCCCCCTCAGAGCAGCGAGCTCGCCAGGTTGGCCAGCTCGGAGCGCTCGCCCTTCTCCAGGTTGACGTGGGCGTAGAGGGGGTTGCCCTTGATCCGGTCGATCAGGTAGGAGAGGCCGTTGCTCTGGGTGTCCAGGTAGGGGGTGTCGATCTGGAAGATGTCGCCGGTGAGCACCACCTTGGTGCGGTCGCCGGCGCGGGTGATGATGGTCTTGACCTCGTGCGGCGTCAGGTTCTGCGCCTCGTCGACGATGAAGATGACGTTCGCCAGGCTGCGGCCGCGGATGTAGGCCAGTGGCACGATGTGGAGCTTCTCGGTCTCCACGAGCTCGTCCACCTTCCTGTACTCCCGGTCCTTCTCGGCGTACTGGTTCTTGATGATCCCCAGGTTGTCCCAGAGCGGCTGCATGAAGGGGTTGATCTTCGACTGGATGTCCCCCGGAAGGTAGCCGATGTCCTTGTTCGACAACGGCACAATCGGCCGCGCGAGGTAGATCTGCCGGTAGTCGCGCCGCCGCTCCATGGCGCCGGCCAGCGCCAGCAGGGTCTTGCCCGTGCCCGCCGCGCCCGACAGGCTCACCAGCGGAACGTCCAGGTTCATCACCGCGTGCAGCGCGAAGGTCTGCTCGGCGTTGCGCGGCGAGATGCCGTAGGCCAGCGGCTTGACCACCCGCTCGAGCCGCCCCGCCCGCGGGTTGAAGTAGGCCAGCGCCGACTTCGTCTCGCTGCGCAGGATGAAGTACTGGTTGGCCCGCGGCGCCGCGGCGAGGACCTCCTCTACCGGCAGCGACTCCTCCCGGTAGAGCCGGTCGATGAGCGCCGGGTCCTCGATCTCGAGCTCCTGCTTGCCCGTGTAGAGATGGTCGACGTCCTTGATCTTGACCGTCTCGTAGTCCTCGGACGGCAGGTTCAGCGCCCGCGCCTTCAAACGCAGGTTGATGTCCTTGCTCACCAGGACCACGCGGCGCTCCGGTTCGGTCCGGCTGAGCGCCAGGGTGGCGTTGAGGATCCGGTGGTCGGCCTTGCGCGAGCCGAAGACCTCGCTCGCGTCCATCGGGCCGTTCTCGTCGGTCAGCACTCGGAACTTGCC
>DASPJI010000630.1:0-10343 GCA_035628695.1 Thermoanaerobaculia bacterium
TGGCTGTACGTCGCCCCGTCGAGGCCGCGGACGCTGGTGTTGGCCAGCGCCGGGTACTCGCCGGCGGCGTCCTGGTTGAGGTCGACGCGGTACACCTTGCCCAGGGTCGTGCCGACGTAGATCCGGTCGAGATAGCCGTCCTGGTTGGTGTCGACCGCCGCCGGCTCGCTGGGCACGGCGCCGACGAGCTGCCGCTTGTAGATGGCTTGCCCGGTCTCGACGTCGATCATGTAGAGCCAGGTGCCGCGCTTGGGATTGAGCTTGTCGCTGGGATCGAAGCCGCCGCCGACGATGGCGACGTACTTGTCCACCACATCGCCCCCCTCGCGGACGCGGATCCGCCCGATGTTGGGGACCGACCAGGTGTAGCCCAGGTCGGCGTGGCCGTTGAGGTCCTCGTCCAGCCGCACCAGAGCGCCGGTGCCGACGTTCTTGACGGCATCGGTGAACTCCCAGAGCACGTACGGGAACGGCACCGGGCCGCAGCGCGCCGCGTTGTAGGCGCCGCCATCGCCGGCGCAGGACGGCCGGTAGGTGCCGTCGGCGGTCGGAACGTAGGTATCGCCGTCGGTCAGGTTCTCCAGGGAGACCTTGTCCGGCGCGGTGATGTCCAGGGCGTAGTAGGACGACCCACCCTCGCGCAGGCCGCCGACCACCACCGTGCGCCAGCTCCGCTCCGGCGTCGACTTGCGCAGCGGGTCGATGTAGACGTCGCCCACCGACACGGTGCCGTCCACTCCCCACTGATGGCTGTTGCTCTCGGCCATCTTCCGCACCGCGGGCATCACCTCCCGTGGCATGAAGGCGAAGACCTCCTTGCCGCTGCCGTTGTCGAACTGGACGTACTTGCGGGACTGCCCGGTCGTCGGGTCGGTGCCGGTGAGGACGCGCGGCAGGCCGGCCTCGAAGGCGTGCATCATGCCGTCGTTGCCCCCGACCAGCAGGAGCTTGCGCCGCATCTCCTGCTGCCTGAAGAAGTCGCGGTAGCCGCTGGCGTCGTCGGCGAAGTAGCGGGTGTTGCTCGGGCTGCCGATGACCAGCGGGTTGGAGTGGAAGATGTCGCCCAGCACGTACTGCAGCGTCTTGGTGGTGGGCTTGCCGGTCACCGGGTCGGTGACCGTGGTGGTGTGGGTCTTGAGGGAATAGGTCGTCTGCAGCACCGACCGGACCTTGATCTCGGCCGCGGCCTCGGTCACGAAATCCCCCGGCGTATAGCCGATCCCGAAGCCGTCCCAGAGGTCGCGCCGCAACGCCTTGCCGGTCGCCGTGGAGTCGTCGAGGGGGACCGGCTCGAGGAGCCGTCCGGGGACGCCGCTCACCCGGGTCGGGTAGTAGACCCGCCGCTGGTCGTCCGCCGGCCCCACGGGGTCCGAGGCCTTGACCTGCGTCTTGAGCACTTCGCCGGCGTCCCACAGGTGGTTCTCGTGCGCGAGGTCGGGCCGGTTGTCGGTCGGACGCAACGGCAGCGGCTTCAGGAACGAATGCACGTGGCCGTCCCAGGTCGACCTGCCGTTGAGCGGCGTGAAGTTGGTGAGGAAGATCTTGTCCTCGACGATCGCCTGGACCGACGGCACGGCGGCGGAGGCGAACGAGCGGGCCTCCTCGCGGATCAGGCCGAGGATCCGCTGCAGCTCGGCCTTGAGGTCGTTCGCCGTCTGCGGGCAGACCAGCTCGCCCTTGCCGTTCTGCGCCATGCACTTCAACGGGTTGCCGGCCTTCGAGCAGTCGGCGCCGTAGGCCATCACCCAGGTGCGGATGCCCCCCTTGGAATTGAGGTTGGCGGTGTCGGCGCAGGGGTTCTCACCCGCGCAGCTGTCGCCGCCGTCGCTGATGACGATCAGGTAGGGACGCCGGCAGCCCCACTCCTTGTCGTAGCGCTGGGCCACCGCCTCCCAGCCGGGAGCGTAGGCGGAGTCGTTGCACTTGTTGCCGTCCCCCAGGTACCAGCAGCGGAAATCGATCACCGACTTGCCGAGCGGGCTCGGGCCGGTGCCCATCAAGGGGGATTCGCCGCTCTCCTTGAGCGCCAGGACGCCCGTGGAAGCTTCCGGGAAGTCCTTGAAATAGGAGGCGATCCGGAAATCGGGGGCGCCGTCCGACTGGCTGGGCGCCAGGCGGCTCAGGAACTCGGTCTTGTTCTCCGTGCGCCAGTCGAGCGGCAGGACGTCGCCGCGGTCCAGTGGCCGTCCGAAGGGATCGTACGTCGTCGGCCGCTTGACGTTGTAGCAGGTCGACGGGTCTCCGGCCACCAGGCAGTACGGATCGTCCGTCGGCTTGAGGCTCGGCGTCACGCTGGCCGGCGGGACGCTCCCCGAGGCGCCGTCGTAGTTGCCCTCCCAGCCCTTGCCCGAGAACGGGTGGCCCGAGCCGCAGGAGGCGGTGTCCAGGATGTCCTTGTAGTCCCAATAGCCCGCCACCGGGTCGACGCCTCCGGCCTTGCTGGTGCCGGGAGCGGTGACGCCGTTGGGCTCGTCGAACATCAGGAAGTCGGTCCACAGCTTGAGGTCGAGGTTCAAGTTGTGAGTGGCCTGGAAGTTTGCCGTGTCGGGGCCGGTGCAGCCGTTGCTGGCCCTGACCTCCTCCAGCTGGAACCTGACGTTCATGCCGTCCCGGCCCAGTTGCTGGTTGAGGCTGGTGTCCGGCTTGTTGCCCGGCCGGGTGACGGTCAGGCGATAGGTCTTGTTGCCGGTGCCCCCCTTGAGCCAGATCTTGGTCGGGCCGTTGCCGCTCGCGCCCAGCTTGGCGTAGCGGTTGATCTTCTCGAGGTCGCTGGTGAGGAGGAGCGGCGCCGTGCAGGTGCCGGCGATGCCCGTGGCGTCCACGTGGCCGCCGAAGGTCATCAGGTCCCCCTCGACATCGCTCACCGCGGTGCCGTCGGCCTGGATCTGGACCGGCCCGTCGGCGTCGGGACGCGGGTAATTGATCGGCCAGCCGCCGGGCAGGGCCGTGGTGCTGTAATACAGCCAGTGCTTCGCCCGCACCGCCGACTTGTCCTGGTTGAAGGCGGCGAAGCCGAAGTGGACGTCGTCGACGGCCGACATGACTTCGTAGACGACCTTCTTCGCCTGGTAGAGCTTGGAGCGCGGGTCGTCGCCGTTGGCGTGCACCCACTGCCCCTGGGGCGACAGGGTCATCGACGCCGAGGTGTCGAGGATAAAGAAGACATAAGGCTTCGCGGTGTTGAACCGCAGCAGGTCGACGTCGTTCGACGAGGCCGGCGGTGCACCGGGCAGCAACAGCACGGTCAGGGCGGCAAGGCCGAGGGCGGCTGCGGCCTTGCCACGCGGCAGCAACCGCCGCGACGGGTGATGGGAACGGCAGGACATGGAATCCTCCTCCTAGTTCATCCCGATCGAAATCTCTTTGAGACTGGCCTCGTTTTCGATCGTCTTACTCAAAATGGCGTTCGAAGTCTTCCAGGGCTGGATGTCCACCATGGTGGAGACCGTCTTCTGGGCCACGGCCTTGCGCGCGGTACCCGCGTCCACGGTGGCGAACCTGGTCGCCCGGATCGTCACGGCATGGGTGACGTTGTAGTAGTCCCGCCCCTGGTAGCCGCCGCCGTTGTTGATCTCGCAGAAGTTGCAGGGACCTTCCTGGATCGGGAAGAAGTCGGAGATGGCGACCTCGGTTCCCAGCTCCAGGGTGCCCGGGGCCAGCGACTGCCCGGAGTCGGTGAAGAAGAAGCTCCGGCCCACGTGATCGCTGGCCACCAGGGCGCGGGCGATGGCCGTCTCGACGCCCGCGTCGGCGGCGTAGAACACCCGGTTGACGGTGCGCTCGTTGCGCCCCGTCTGCATCTCCGTCTGGGTGACGAAGGACAGGGCGAGGCCGAGGATGGTGAGGATCACCAGCACCAGCAGCACGGCGATGTAGGCGCTGCCGGCCTCGGCCCGCCGCTTCACTCGCCTCGGGTTCGCTTCGATGGGCTCGCGCATGATGTCTCTCCTCGGTCAGCCCAGGTTTCGCAGGTCGATGACGGTCTGCAGCACCCGCCGGCGGAACGCCCGCTCCTCGGGGCTGTTGATCCCGGTCTCCGTAGCTGGGTACTCGTGGTCCTCGATCGCCTCGATGACCGGTGCCAGGTACTTGGGGTCGCGCCGCTCCGTGCGGGCCAGGGTGCTGAGACGCAGGTAATAGAGGGGCGGCGTCGGGTTCGTCCGGAAGGCCGGCTCGTTGAGCTCCGCCGTGATGCCCGCGGCACCGGGTCGGTTGAGCATCCAGTCGTCGGTGGTGCCGCCGGCGGCCTCCATCACCGTGCCGGTGGCGCCGCCGGAGTTGGCGGAGTCGAAGCCCAGGGCCACCTGCAGGTCGAGGATGTTGTCCGCCACGTCGACGGTGGCGTTGTCCGTGTCCACCCAGGGCTCGTCGGTGCCGGGGTACATCCGCGCGCGGGCGAGCTTCGGCATGAGCTGCGTCGTCTCGTCGCCGGGGGTCAGATGGGCCTCCCGGACGTAGAACCGGTACTCCTCCAGAATGCCCAGGTAGTTGACGCTCTGCAGCCCGATCGGATAGGAGCCGCCGGCGGAGAGCTGGCCGTACAGGGCGCCGCGCGTGCCGGTGGTGCGGAAGCCGAGCCGCACGGTCCCGGCGTCGTAGGAGCTCGCCGCGGGCACCAGCTCCACCACCGCGAACAGGTCGTCGAAGGGGCTCACCAGCAGGATCGCCTCGGGGACGTTGCGGTCGATGGCCTCCTTCAGGGCGGCCAGGTTCTGCGGCACGCCGCGCACCGCCGTGTCGTTGACCACGATGGTCCCCGTCGTCGGGGGGGTCGAGGGCCCGCCGCCCGCCAGGGTCAGGGTGGCCGGCTCCGTGTAGTTGAGCTGGTAGAGCGGCGAGGTGAACACGCCGCGCACGGTCACCACGTCGGTCCCCTCCACCACCCGGGTCAGCGGGTTTCCCGGCACGATCTCGGTATCCGCGGCGACGTTGTTCGCCACCTCGAGCGCCAGGCCGTCCGGCGGGAAGAGGCCGCGCGCCGGCTCGGCGGTGCGCAGCCCGCCGCGGCCGGCCATGCGGATCCAGCGCACCATCTCCTGCTGTGACACGCGCAGCGACTGCTGCATGTCGGCGACGCTGGTCTGCACCCGCGACACCCGGCTGTTGAAGTCGAAGGTGGCGAGCACCGCCAGCAGCAGCACCGAGGTGACCAGCAGGGTGACCAGCAGCTCGACCAGCGAGAAGCCGGCCGCGGGGCGAGAGGGACGAGCAGGGGCGCGCTTCATGATCGGCTCCCTCACTTGGCCTTGAGCGTCCGCATCCGGCTCTCCCAGATGCCTCCGAGCCCGGAGCGGGTCGACCAGGTCCCGTCCGCCAGCTGGGTACCCTCGCGGGCGCTGCGCACGGCGACCTGGATCTCCTTGAGGTGGACCTGGCCCGGGGCCGCGTCGCCATCGAGCGGGCTGTCGAAGGTGCCGTCGTCGTTGAGATCGGACACCGAGAACTGCCGCACCCGGGTGGTACGCATCCAGAGGGCCGGATCGGCCAGCGGCGGCGCGCCGGCCTTCCAGATCTTGTCCTTCTGCGACCAGTACTCCTGGACGGTCCCCTCGGTCTCGCCCGCGGGGACGGTCAGGTTCGGGTTGAAGAAGGAGAGCTGATCGATCTCCTCCAGGCGGGACCGGCCGTGGTTGGTCGTGTCCGTCGTCTCCCGGCCCGCCAGGTTGCTGGTGATGGACTGCGCGAAGAGGGGCAGCAGGCCCACCGCGATGACCAGGAAGATGGCCGAGGCGATCAGCACCTCGATCACGGAGAAGCCACCGCTGCGGATATTGGCGGCGGCTCTCGGCTGGATCGTCCGTTCGGTCTGCACGACTCGCAACCTCCGTAAGGCCGCGGCTCGGCCGCGGCGCGAAGACTTCGACTGCTGGGTGCTGCTCGGGTACGTCGGGGTACGGCGAGACCCCTAGAGAGCAAGGGGGGTGCCACGGCTCCGCCGGCGGGGCGGGAGGGGCTCAACCGACTGAAACAGCAGGACTTCGGAGCGGCAGGAGCGGCGAGGGGCGAGATTCAGGAGAGGGCGGTCGTGTTACTCGTGGTAACAAGAGTGTCGGGGGGAAAGGTGAGCAGGGCCTGGGTCCCGCCCCCCGGCCGGTCCTCCAGACGGATGCGCCCGCCGTGCAGGACGACGATGCGGTGGGCCAGCGCCAGCCCCAGGCCGACGCCGCCGCGCCGGCCGGTGGCGAAGGGGTGGAACAGGCGCTCCCGGATCTCGGCCGGCAGGCCGGGGCCGCGGTCCTGGATCGCCACCTCCACCCCCTCGGGCGAGGGGGCGGCCCACACCTCCACCGGACCGGACCGGCCGCTCTCGCGCTCCGCCTGGACGGCGTTGTGCAGCAGGTTGCGCACCGCGCGCTCGAGGAGCTGGGGGTCGCCGCGCAGGGTGACGCCGTCGGCGGCGGCGGTGTCGGCGGTCACCTGCACACCGGCCAGGGAGGGGTCGGCGGCGGCGCGCCGCAGCAGCGGGGTGAGGGGGAACTCCTGGACGCGGGCGGTGCCGGGGCGGGCGAAGGCGAGGAAGTCCTCCAGCACCCGCTCCAGGTGGTCGGCCTCGTGGCGGATCTCCGAAAGGTAGTCGGCGATCGACTCCTCGTCGGGGCGGCGCTCGATCAGGGTGAGGTAGCCGCGCAGGGTGGCGAGGCTGTTGCGCAGCTCGTGGGCGACGCCGCCGGCCATCTCGCCGAGGCGGGCGAGGCTCTCGGCCAGGCGGGCCTCCTCGGCGCGGCGCTGCACCTCGGTCAGGTCGGCGAAGAGGACGAGGTGGCCGCGCACGCCGCCGTCGTCGCGGCGCAGGGGGTGGACGGTGAGCCCGACGGTGCGGCTGGTGCGGTCGGCGCCGCCGGCGCGCACGGTGCACTCCTGGCGCCGCGGCGCGTTGCCTTCGGCGACGGCGGCGGCCAGCAGGTCGAGGAGCTCCGGCTGGCCGGCCAGCACCTCCTCCAGGCGGGCGCCGGGGGCCGGCGGCGTGGTGCCCAGGAGCTCGGCGCCGACGGCGTTCAAGGCCAGGACCCGCCCCTCGCGGTCGAGCAGCAGGAGGCCGCTCTGCAGGCTGGCCGAGAGCGTCCGCTCCAGGGCGGCGATGTCGTCCTCGGGCCGGCGGGCGTCGCGGGCGGCGAGCGCCGAGACCGCGCGGTCGAAGGTGGCGAGGAGGAACGCCACCTCGTCCTGCCCCTTCTCTCCGGGGCCGCCGATCGCCTGCGCCCGGGCGAGCAGCGTCTCGTACGGCGCCAGGAGGTGACGCAGGAAGAGGAGGACGAGGAGGACGAGGTTCACGTCCACGGCGAGGACGACCCAGGTGAGCACGCGGATGGCGCGGAGCTGGCGGGCCAGCGCCTCGGCCGGGAGGTCCACCCGCACGTAGCGCCGGCGATCCGCCCCTCCCAGGGGGGCGAAGCCGGCGACGACGCCGGGCAGGGACTCGTCCGGCCCGATGCCGACAGGCTCCGCGGCTTCCAGGGCGGCAGGTGGGAGGAGGTCCGCCGGCGGCAGCTCGCCCACCACGGCCAGGGGCTGCCCGGCGGCGTCGACCAGGGCGGCGGCGCGGGCGCCGGGGGAGAGAGCCCGCAGCTCGCCGGGGCTGGGCACCCGCTCGCCCCCCGCGGTGCCGGCGCCGCGAACCGCGAGCTGGTCGGCCACGGTGCGGGCGAGGTGGGCGGCGTCGTCCCGGCGCTCCTGGGCGAGCGAGGAGAGGGCGTTGCGGTAGGAGAACAGGGTGAAGGTGGAGAGGATGACGAGGAGCAGCAGGGTCACCGGCAGCAGGATCAGCACCTCGCGCCGCAGCCCGAGGCGCCGCCAGCTCCGGCTCCCCTGCCCAGTCACAGCAGTCCCGCGTAGTAGTCGGCCAGCGGCTGGCCGAAGAACAGGGCGATCAGCCCGCCGAGGGCGAGGAAGGTGCCGAAGGGGAGCTTGGAGCGCATGTCCAGCGTCCCCCAGCGCATCAGGGCGACTCCTGCCACGGCGCCGGTCAGGGTGCCGAAGAAGAGGGCGACGAGCACCCCCTTCCAGCCGAGGAAGGCGCCCATCAGGGCGAGCATCTTGACGTCGCCCAGGCCCATCCCCTCCTCCTTCCGGATCAGGTACCAGCCGCCCCAGACCGCGAGCAGGATGGCGGCGCCCAGCACGGCGCCGATCACCGCCTGGCGCAGGCCGCCCCACGGCAGCCAGGGCTGGAGGGCGAGCCCGACGGCGATCCCCGGCAGCGTGATCCGGTCCGGCAGGATCATGTGGTCGAAGTCGATCATCGCCAGGGCGACCATCAGGCAGCAGAACAGGGCGGCGGCGGGCGTGGCGGCGCTCCAGCCGAAGCGCAGGAAGCTGGCGACGAAGAGGAGGGAGGTGAAGGCCTCGACCGCCGGGTAGCGCCACGAGATCTTCGCCCGGCAGGCGCGGCAGCGGCCGCCCAGGAGCAGCCACGAGACCACCGGCACGTTGTCCCACGGGCGGATCGCCGCGCCGCACGCCGGGCAGCGCGAGCGCGGGGTGACCGTGGAGATCCCCAGCGGCAGCCGGTAGATCACCACATTCAGGTAGCTGCCCACGATCAGGCCGAGGACCGCGGCATACAGGGCGACCAGAATCTGCAGTTGCACGGCGGGGATTCTACCCGCTGATCGCTCCGAACACCGCTCCGAACATCGCTCCGGAAACCGCGGCCCCGGCCAAGCCGTCTACTGCAGCCGCTTGATCCGCAGGTTGCGGAAGGCGACCCGCGAGCCCGGGCTGTGGTTCTGCAGCCCCAGGTAGCCCCGCGTCTTGCGGCCCGAATCTCCGGAGAAGTGACTGGCCCGCTCGCCGTTGAGGAACACCGTGACCGAGTTTCCCCGGGCTTCGATCTCGAACGTGTTCCACTGTCCCACCGGCCGGGAGAGGAGCTGCCCCGCCGCCGCCAGACCATAGACCGCCCCGGTGGTGCGGAACGAGTCCCCCTCGCCGCCGGTCTCGGGGCTGCGGCCGCGGTCGTCGATCTGCACCTCGTAGCCGAGGTCGACGGCGGGCTTCCAGTCCTTGTCCGGGTTGCCGGTGCCGAGGGCCGGGATGCGCAGGAAGACCCCCGAGTTGTCGGTGGCGCTACGGGCGCGCCAGTCGATCTTGAGGACGAAGTCGCCGAGCTCCTCGCGGGTGTACCAGAGGATCCCCGGGCCGCCGTCGGACTCGGCCTCCCCTTCCAGGAAGTGGAAGCCGCCGTGCCCGGCCATCTGCCAGTGCTCGGGGTCCAGGGCCACCGGCTCGTAGTCGTCCTCGCGGACGTCCAGCAGGTCCCGCCCCATCTCCTCCGTCGCGGTGCCTCTCGCCATCGCCTACCTCCTTCCGGGGGGCACACCCGCCCCCGCCGCCGGGCGTCCGGAGAGGGAGCTCGGGGCATCGAGGTTCGCGCCCTCGTCGACTCCGACTCCCAGACGGTCGACCAGCTCGCCACCCAGCCAGCCGGTCACCAGCGACAGTAGCACTCCCAGCCCGGACAGCGCGATCGCCAGCCCCTCCGGCGCCAGGGGGTCGTCGCGCCGCATCAGCCAGCTCACCACGAACAGCAGAACCACCACCAGGTTGCCCCCGCCGTGCAGCGCGCCGATCCGCTTCGCCCGGGTGCCCGATGGGATCGCCAGCCAGTCGATCGCCCCGAAGACCGCCGCCACCAGGGCGGAGAGGATGCCGGCGACGATCATCCAGTAGGCGATCAGGGCCCACTGCGAGTTGCCGCTCACCAGGTGGGCGATGTCGAAGAACAGCGAGGTGCCCAGCAGGCCCAGCGGGAAGACGATCAGCATCTGATGAATGGGATGGCCGAACAGACGTGCCTTGGCTCTCATCCACACCTCCCGATCGATCGGGGCTCCGGCGACACGCCGGCCCTAGTCTCCGGAAGGTGCAACGGCCATGCCGTGAAGGGGGGAGGTCGAGACTCGCGCGGGGCTGGTGATGCCTCCCCCCCTGGGCGGTTGGGCGGAAGGGAGCGGGGGAGGTCCACGGGGGTGAAGGGCGAACGGCTCGACCCACGGGGCAGATGGCTTGACCCGCGGGTCAAACGGCGTGGATCGCGGGGTCGTCGTCGTACCTCGAGAAATGGCCGCCGTACCCGGGGAAAGGATCGCCATACCCGGGGTAGGACCTTCGCACCCCGGCAGATCGCCTCCGTACCCCGGGGATGATCGTCATCCCCCGAGGGATGAACGCCGTGCCCGCGGGTATGGCTCTCGTCCACGAGGGAGGGTCACCGTACCCCGGGTAGGGCCTCCGTACCTCCGGGGAGGAGCGTCGCCTCGCGGGGGATGGCCGTCGGGAAATGAAGAAAAACTCCGTCTCGGCCTTCCCCCTCCCGGTATCGCGAGCCCAAGCTGACGAGGCGC
>DASPJI010000631.1:0-5522 GCA_035628695.1 Thermoanaerobaculia bacterium
CGCGCCGCCGACCTCCCCGGAGGGGGCCACCTGAACGCGGGAGCCGCCCGCTTCGTCCTCAAGGCCCGGGACCAGCTCGCCGACACCCTCCGCCGGGAGCTGGGGAAGGCTCCGGACGCCGCCGACCGGGACGACGCCGTCCTCCGCGCCCTCTTCGGCGCCTACTCGGACCGCCTCGCCCGCCGCCGCGAGCCGCGGAGCCCGCGCGGCGTCATGGTGGGAGGCCGGGGGGTCCACCTCGCCGACGAGAGCGCCGTCCTGGAAGCCGGCCTCTTCCTTTGTATAGACATCACGGACCCGCCGGGCACGGGGTCCCGCGCCGAGTCGCTGGTGCGCATCGCCTCGGCCGTCGAGCCGGACTGGCTCCCGGCCGACCGCCTGCGGACCGGGCTGGAGGTGGACTTCGACGAGGCCCGCGAGCGGGTGATCGCCTGGAAGCGGACGCGCTTCGACGACCTGGTGCTGTCCGAGGCCGAGGTGCCGGCCGAGGGGGAGGCGGCGGAGCGGGTGCTGGCCCAAGCGGCGGCTTGGCGGCTGGACCGGGCGCTCCCCCTGGACGACCCCGAGGTCGCCTCCTTCCTCGCCCGGGCGCGCTGCCTGCGCGAGTGGATGCCCGAGCTGGGCCTCCCCGCCTTCGGCGACGACGATCTCCGCGCGCTCCTCCCCGCCCTCGCCGCCGGCCGCCGCTCCTTCGCCGACCTCCGCCGGTCGCCGCTCCTGGACGCCCTGCGCGGCACCCTCACCTGGCCGCAGCTCGAAGCGCTGGACCGGGAGGCGCCGGAGCGGCTGGAGGTGCCGAGCGGCAGCCGCGTCAAGCTCGTCTACGAGCCGGGCCGTCCCCCGGTCCTGGCGGCGCGCATCCAGGAGATGTTCGGCCTGGCGGACACCCCGCGCCTCGCCGCCGGCCGCGTCCCCGTTCTCCTCCATCTCCTCGCCCCGAGCGGCCGGCCGCAGCAGGTGACCCACGACCTTCGCAGCTTCTGGGAGAACACCTATCCCCAGGTGAAGAAAGAGCTCCAGGGCCGCTACCCCAAGCACGCCTGGCCCCAGGACCCCTGGACCGCCCAGCCCCAGAGGCGGCCGGGACGGCGGGGATAGGCTTTACGGCGTCTCCTTACATAGATCGAAGTCAAGCCTGTTTCTCAAGGCCGATCGGATTGAGAATCATGGCTCGCCGAAGGGCGTATCAACGACAGGAGCGAAGAAATGAAGAAGACTGTCAAGAAGCTGGTGCTGACGAAGGAGACGGTGCGGGGCCTCGAGGAGAAGGGGCTGGACAAGGCGGCAGGCGCGAGCGCCTACATCTGCGTCGTGGACACCAACTACAACTCCTGCTGGCGCTACTGCCAGCGCGAGCCCAACATCTACGGTTGAGGCTTCCTGGGCCCTCCGGCCTGGAGGCTGGAGGGCCCCACCAACCACAGGGGATCGAGATGTGCGAGCATCAGGGCCATGGCGACGGAGCAGCCCTCTCCCTTCGACACTCCCGCGGACCGACCCGAGGAGCCGCAGGAGCCACAGACCGCCACGGATGACGACGCCCTGATCCTCTGGATGCTCAGTCTGACTCCCACCCAGCGGCTGAGTCGCTCAGGGCTTCGTCGACAGCGTCCAGGCGCTGCGGAATGTGGGTCCGCTTCGGCGAATTGAGCAGGGACGGTGAGAGTGCCGGCTCCGGCCGAAGTCAAGCCTTCCCTTCAAGCTCTGTGAGGTCGAGAATGCCTTGCGCCAATCGGCGGTCAACCAGGGAAGGAGCGACGATGAAAAAGCAGACGAAGAAGCTGGTGTTGTCGAAGGAGACGGTGAGGGACTTGGAGGCGAGTGCGCTCGGCAAGGCCGCAGGCGGGGCCACCGTGCTGTGCACGACCGACCCCTTCAGGTTCTGTCCCAACATGCCCAACAAGTCCTACGACGTCTGCTAGGACACCGGCCCTCCGGCTCCGGCCGGAGGGCTCCCTCCACCACCCGCACTGAATAAGGACACCACTCTGCGGCGTACCAGTTCAGCGCGGCTCCGGAGTAGTCCGCTGCCGCGCCGTACCACTTCGGGACGGCCCCGTACCACTTCGCTGCGGCGCCGTAGTGCTTCCCCGCCGCAGCGAAGCACTACGCGGCGACTCCGAAGTACTTCCCCGCGCCTCCCGAACACTCCCATTCGATTTCGTAGCACTGCGGAGCCACGGCGAACTACTTCGGAGCCGCGCCGTACTACTTCGCTGCCGTTCCGGAGTACTCCGCCGCCGTTCCCGAACACTCCAATCCGACTCCGTACCACTTCAGCGCCGCGCCGTAGTACTTCGGGGCGGCGCCGAAGCACTACGCTGCCGCGCCGAACTACTCCAAAACGACTTTGAAGCACTTCCCTGCCGCAGGGAAGCACTCCGCCGCGGCGCCGTAGTACTTCGCTGCCGCTCCCGAACACTCCAATGCAGCCTCCGAGGGAGCGGTGGTGCCTCCCCCCCTGGGAGGGAGGGCGGTAGGGAGCGGGGGAGGTTAGGAGGGGGGTTTTTCTCCGCCCCCGCGACCTCCAACCTACCCACAAGAATCTTCCATTTCCCTCTTGACGCGCCGCCAGTCGCAGGTATAGCCTTCGAGGCGGACGTAAGCCGTACAACAGAAGGAGGTGGCAGGGGGAGAGAACGAAGCCGCGGTTTCAAAGCACAGCCGTACAGGACCGCTGTATCTCCGGGGTGAGCGTGTGGCTCATCCGGGGTTCCGGGGTCCAAGCGGCCAAGGGAGGGAGCGGCTAACTCGCCTCCCGAGGCCTTGCCGAGCAGAGGAGGTGCCTCATGCCCGACCACGATGATCGTACGCCTTCGCGCGTCGATCTGTCCCGTCCCACCGAATCCACCCGCCGTCATCTCTATGACCTGGTGGTCCACGTCTACTTCCATCCCACGCCTGAAGAGGTGGAGAAGGCCAAAGCGGATCCCGGCAATCATTGGGTGCCGGACTACGGTCCCGACGCGGCGCGCCTCACCGTCTTCTATGCCTACGGCCGCTGGTTCGCGGTCTGGGAGGCGCTGGAGGAGAAGGAGACCGGGCTGCCCGAGTGGCGGCGCTGGTCGGTGGTGCGGATCGTCGAGGACCGGGACCCGTCGAGCGCGACGGGTGTGACCTTTCTGGAGGTCTGACGCCGGCTGCCCGGCGGGTCCCGCGGCGCGGGGCCCGCCGTTTTCGAGCAGAGTGGCGGGAAGATCAAGCTAGCAAGGGAACTCACCACTCTGGCATGGAAATGGACCGGTGGGGCAATAGTATGTCTTCGGGCACAGGGCTGTAGCCCCGCCTGTCACCCCAGGAAGCAGCGCCGCTAGTGTCTCCTTCGCCAGAACCAGCTTCTTCACCTTCTTCGTCTTCTTCATCGCCACTCCTTAGTAGATGCGCGCCACCTGGCGCCAGGACATTGTAGCCTGCCGGGCTAGGAGCGATCCGCCTCCCCCTCTCCCGGGGGCCGGGGGGCGGCGGCCTCAAACACACTACAATGGCGCCCATGCATCTGGAGGACGGTCTCCTTTCCGGCGTGCCGGATCCCGAGGACCTGGGGGTCGAGCCGTCGCTGCGGCCGCAGCGGCTCGACGAGTACATCGGCCAACGCAAGATCCTGGACAACCTGCGGGTGTTCATCCGCGCCGCCCGGGAGCGCCGCGAGTCGCTCGACCATGTCCTCCTGTTCGGGCCCCCGGGCCTGGGCAAGACCACCCTCGCCCACATCATCGCCACCGAGATGCAGGCGCCGCTGCGCCTCACCGCCGGGCCGGTCCTCGAGCGCGCCGGCGACCTCGCGGCCATCCTCACCAACCTGGAGCCCGGCGAGGTGCTGTTCATCGACGAGATCCACCGCCTCGGCCCCACCGTCGAGGAGATCCTCTACCCGGCGCTGGAGGATTTCCGGCTCGACCTCGTCATCGGCCAGGGCCCGGCGGCGCGCACGGTCAAGATCGACCTCCCGCGCTTCACCCTGGTGGGCGCCACCACCCGCGCCGGCCTCATCAGCGCCCCCCTGCGCGCCCGCTTCGGCATCGTCCACCGGCTGGACTTCTACCGGCCGGAGGAGCTGAAGCTGATCGTCGAGCGCTCGTCGCGCCTGCTGTCGATCGGTATCGACCCGGCCGGGGCGCTGGAGATCGCCCGCCGCAGCCGCGGCACCCCGCGCGTCGCCAACCGGCTGCTGCGGCGGGTGCGCGACTTCGCCCAGGTGGAGCGCGCCGACCGCATCGAGCTGGAGATCGCCCGCAAGTCGCTCGCCTTGCTGGAGGTCGACGAGTACGGTTTCGAGGAGGTCGACCGCAAGATCCTGGGGACCCTCATCGAGCACTACGGCGGCGGACCGGCCGGCCTCAAGGCGCTGGCCGCGGCCGTCGGCGAGGACAGCGGCACCCTGGAGGACCTCTACGAGCCCTATCTGATTCAGGAGGGCTTCCTCCAGCGTACCCCGCGGGGCCGGGTCGCCACCCGCCGCGCCTACGAGCACCTGGGCTATCCCCCCCGCCCCGGCTCGATGGGCACCCTGTTCTGATCGGCCGTGGGTCAGGTCGCCCGTGCTCGGCTCCTTCGTGTGCGCTACCCCCTCCCTCCCCACCCCGCTGCCAGTCGCCTGCGCCGGGCGGCCTGACCCACTCCGTCCGTGCCGACCATGCGCCGGGCCGCGCTGATCTACAACCCCCGCGCGGGGCGCCAGCGGCAGGCCGAAGGGCTGGACGGCATCGTCGCCGCCCTGCGGTCTGGGGGGTGCTTTGCCGAGCCGGTGCCGACGCGCGGCCCGGGCGATGCCACCACCCTCGCCCGCGAGCTCGCCGCCAGGGGTGACGTCGAAGCGGTCTTTGCGTTCGGCGGCGACGGCACCGTCCGCGAGGTAGCGGCCGGGCTCCTGGGCAGCGGCGTCCCGCTGGGCATCCTGCCGGGCGGCACGGTCAACCTGCTGGCGATGGCCCTCGGGCTCCCCCCCGACCCGGTGGCCGCCGCCGCCGTGCTCGCCGGCGCGCCGGCCCGGCCCATGGACGTCGGGCTCGCCGGCGCCAGCCCCTTCTTGATGATGGTCTCCGCCGGCCTCGACGCCAGCGTCCTGGCCGCCGTGGACCCGCGCCTCAAGCTCCACTTCGGCCAGGGGGCGGTCCTCGGCCACGGCCTGGTCGAGTGGTGGCGCTACGGGTATCCTCCCCTGCAGGTGGTGGCCGACGGCGAGCGGCTGGAGGCGACCTTCGCGGCGGTGTCCAATATCCCGTACTATGCCGGCGCCTTCCACCTGGCCCCCGGGGCCAGGCTGGACGACCGGCGGCTCGACCTGGTCCTCTTCCGCGGCACCGGCCGCGTGGCGACCGTCCTCTTCGCCCTGGACCTGCTGCGCGCCGCCCACGTGCGCCGCCGCGACGTCCTCATCCGGCCGGTGGAGGAGGTGGTCTTCACCGGCCCCGCCGGCGCCGCCACCCAGGTGGACGGCGACCTGTGCCAGGAGACGGTGCCGCTGACCGTCCGGCTGGCGCCCGAGACGATCCCGGTCCTGATGCCGGCCGTCTGATCCCATG
>DASPJI010000632.1:0-5324 GCA_035628695.1 Thermoanaerobaculia bacterium
GGCTGCTGCACGAGCGCGGCGAGGTGGGAGGCGCCGAGATGCACTATCGGCTCGCCCTCGCCGCCCGCCCGGACGACCCCATCGCCGCCTACGACCTGGGAGTCGCCCTGCAGGACCAGAGCCGGTTGGAGGAGGCCGCCCAGGCCTACCAGATGGCCCTCACCGCCGACGCCGCCAACGCCGACGCCCACTACAATCTGGCCGCGGTATACGAAGCCATGGGCCAGCGCCAGGCCGCCTTCCGTCACTTCAAGTCCTACCGGGCGCTGACGGGCAAGGCGTCGTAGGGCCCCTCAAGCCCCCGGCGTCGCGCCGAGGTGTTCCAAGGTTACACCGTAGCGTTTCCCGGCAGAAGGGAAACGCTACGAGGCCATTCCTCAGCACTACGGCGCGGCTCCATAGCGTTTCCCGATTGAAGGGAAACACTACGACGCCATCCCTGAACGCTACAGCGCCGCTCCTCAACACTACAGCGCGACTCCGTAGCGTTTCCCGGCAGAAGGGAAACACTACGACGCCATCCCTGAACGCTACGGTGCGGCTCCTCAACACTACAGCGCGACTCCGTAGCGTTTCCCGACTGAAGGGAAACGCTACGACGCCATTCCTGAACGCTACAGCGTGGCGCCTCAACACTACGGCGCGGCTCCGTAGCGTTTCCCGACCGAAGGGAAACGCTACGACGCCGTTCCTGAACACTTCGGCGCGGCTCCTCAGCGTTTCCCTGCCGCGGGGAAGCACTACGGAATCGTCCCGAAGCACTGAGGGATGGCTCCTCAAGGCTTCTCCGCCGCCGGGAAACCGTTCGAACGAAAAGCGCCCCGTCCCGCTGGCGCGGAGACGGGGCGCTCGAGAAAGGTCATGCCCGTCGGGAGAGGTGGCCAGGGGTGAGGGCCCGAAGGCCTCCCTTCCTTATATAGATAGGGCCACCCCCTCGATTCCGGCTAGACTACCGGGCCATGAACCGGAAGACTTTGCTCGTACTCGTTGTCGCCTGCCTGGCCCTGGCGCCGGGAGGGAGGGCGCTGGCGGTGGAAGGAAAGTGGACCCCCGAGCAGATCCTGGAGCTCGATCCCAAGTGGCTGCGCGAGCAGGGGCTCGAGATCCCGCCCGAGCGGCTGTGGGGCCGCGACGGCGCGGGGCTCCTCGACGCCGCGGTCAAGATCGACGGCTGCTCGGCCGGCTTCATCTCCGCCGACGGCCTGCTCGTCACCAACCACCACTGCGCCTTCGGTATCCTGCAGCAGCACTCGACCCCCGAGCGCGACCTGATCACCGGCGGCTTCCTCGCCGCCAACCGGGCCGGGGAGCTGCCCGGCAACGGCACCCGGGCGACCATCCCCCACCGCACCGAGGACGTCACCGCCCAGGTGGAGGCCGCCGTGCCCGCCGGCGCCGACGACCTCGCCCGCTTCCGCGCCATCGAACGCAAGACCAAGGAGTTGGTGGCCGCCTGCGAGGCGCAGCCCAACCGCCGCTGCCAGGTCTCGGCCTTCGACGGCGGCGTCCGCTATCTGCTGATCGAGAGCCTGGAGCTGCCCGACGTGCGGCTGGTCTACGCGCCCCCCCGCGCCGTCGGCGAGTACGGCGGCGAGGTCGACAACTGGAGCTGGCCCCGGCACACCGGCGACTTCGCCCTGCTGCGCGTCTACACCGGGCCCGGCGGCGCGCCGGCCCGCCCGGCGGAGGGCAACCTCCCCTACAAGCCCCGGCACTGGTTCCCGGTCGCGCCCAAGGGGGTGGGCCCCGGCGACTTCGTGCTGGTCGCCGGCTACCCCGGCCTCACCTACCGGTCGCTGACCGAGGCCGAGATGCGCGAGCGCGCCGAGCTCTGGTTCCCCCGCCGCGCCGAGCTGTACCGCACCTGGATCGGCCTCATGGAGGCCGCCTCCGAGAAGGAGGAGGCCGCCCGCATCGCCCTCGCCGACCGCGCGAAGACCCTCGCCAACCGGGAGAAGAACGCCCGCGGCCAGGTGGCGGGCATCCGGCGCGGCCGGATCCTCGAGCGCAAGCAGGAGTCCGAGCGCCAGGTCCTCGCCTGGGCCGCCGGCCGCGCCGACCAGCAGGGCGCGGTGGCCGCCCACCGCGAGCTCGACCAGCTCATCCAGGCGGAGCGCCGCACCTGGGACCGCGACTTCCTGCTCGAGCAGATCCGCCAGGGCCCCAAGCCGCTCGACATGGCGCTCACCCTCGTCCGCTGGGCCGGCGAGAAGGCCAAGCCCGACCTCGAGCGCGAGCCCGAGTACATGGAGCGCAACCGCGACCGGCTGGCGGACAACCTGCGCAACGACCAGAAGCGCTTCCATCTCCCCACCGACGAGGCGATCCTCGCCGACCTCCTCGGCCGCTTCGCCGCCCTGCCGGAGGGGAGCCGCGTGCCCGCCGTCGAGGCCCTGCTCGCCGGCGCCCGGACGCCCGAGGCGGTGCGGGCCAAGGCCGCCTCGCTGCTCGCCGGCACGAAGGTCACCGGCCTCGCGGAGCGGACGGAGATGTCCGGCGAGAGCGAGGAGCAGCTCCGCGCCCGGCGCGACCCGCTGCTCGACTTCGCCTTCGCCTTCGACCGCGAGCTGCGCGCCTGGAAGGAGCGGGACGACCGCCACAAGGGGGCGGTGTCGCGCCTGCGCCCGGCCTGGCAGCGCGCGGTGATCGCCCACGCCGGCAAGCCGGTGGCGCCGGACGCCAACGGCACGCTGCGGCTCTCCCTCGCCCACGTCCAGGGGTACGAGCCCAGGGACGCGGTGCGCATGGAGCCGCAGACGACGGTCGCCGGCCTCGCCGAGAAGCACACCGGCGAGGAGCCGTTCGACGCGCCGGACGCCCTCCTCGCCGCGGCGCCGTCGGCGCCGCGCAGCCGCTGGGCCGACCCGAAGCTCGGCGACGTGCCGGTCGCCTTCCTGGCCGACGCCGACACCACCGGCGGCAACTCGGGGAGCCCGGTGGTCAACGGCCGCGGCGAGCTGGTCGGTGTCAACTTCGACCGGGTCTGGGAGAACGTGGCCAACGACTTCGGCTACAACCCGGACGTCGCCCGCAACATCAGCGTCGACGTCCGCTTCCTTCTGTGGACCCTGGAGACCACCCACGGCGAGGCGGCGCGCCCGCTCCTCGCCGAGATGGGGGCGGCCGGCCCGGCGCCCCGCTGACCCGCCCCCTCCCACCCGCCGGCCGGGGTTTCCCGGCTGGCTGGTTCCTGCTACGATTTCGGCGCTCTTGCAAGCGTTCAAGTCACCGCGAGCGCCGCCCCCGGCGGCCGGATCGGTGGAGAGGCAAAGCGTCGGCCGATGCGTGATCGAGACTGGGAACAACGCCGCAGTCCATGGTGGTCGCTCGCCGACCGCTCGATCCGTACCAAGCTGCTCGCCGCTTTCCTCTTCGTCGCCATCCTCCCCCTGGGGCTGCTGACCCTCCACAACGACCGCGCCTCGCGCGAGACGCTCACCGAGGTGGCCAACCGGTCCCTCCTCGACGCGGCGCGGCAGACGGCGACCAGCCTGGACGCGTTCCTCGAAGCCCATCTCGACATCGTGGCCACCGAGGCGCGCCAGCCGGTGCTCGCCCAGCACCTCGCCAGCCTGGAGGAGGGGGGGCCCGGCGCCAGCCAGATCTCCACGCTGCTCGCCACCTTCCAGGGACGCATGCCGGAGGCCATCGCCTCCTACGCGCTGCTCGACCGCCGCGGCGACAACGTGGCCGACACCGATCCGCGCGGAGTCGGCGGGTCCGAGGCCGGCAACGACTACTTCCAGAAGGTGATGAAAGCGGAGGGCCCGACGCACGTCTCCAGGGTGGAGTTCAGCTCCGACGGCAGGCCCTACCTGACGCTGAGCGCGCCGGTCCGGGACCCCGGCGGCCAGGCGGTGGGCGTCCTGCGGGCGCGCTATCACGCCAGCATCCTCCGGGACCGGATCGCCCCCAGCGAGCAGGAAAAGCTCACCGGTCCGCCGGAGTCGTTCGCCATGCTCTTCGACGAGCGCCGGATCGTCCTCGCCCACGGGGCCATCCCCCACTTCGGGTCGGAGGACATCCGTTTCCGGACCGTGGCGACCGCCGAAAGCCTGGTCGAGGCCATGATGGCCCAACGGCGGCTGCCCCGGAAGCCCAAGGATCAGATCAAATCCCTGTCCCTCGACCTTCCCGACCTCGAGAACGGGCTGACCGGGGCCTCCAGCCAGGCACCCTACTTCACCGCCCGCCTCAAACGGGACGACCCCACCCTCTATGCCGCCGCCGTCGCGAAGACGAGCCGCGAGCAGTGGACCGTGGCCTTCCTGCAGCCGCGGGACGCCTACCTCCAGCCGGCCAACGAGCAGACGCGCGAGAACCTGCTGCTCGGCCTGATCCTCACCGGCGCGGTGGCGGCGCTCGCCCTCGCCGTCGCCGAGCGCTTGGCGCGGCCGATCACCCGGCTGACCGCGGTGGCGCGGCAGGTGGCCGGCGGCGAGCTCGACGCGCAGGCGCCGGTGACGTCACAGGACGAGGCCGGCCAGCTCGCCGCCGCCTTCAACACCATGACCGCGCAGCTGCGGCGGCTCATCCAGAGCCTCCAGGACCGGATCGCCGAGCGCGAGCGCGCCGAGGAGAGCCTGTCGACCACCCTCAACTCCATCGGCGACGCGGTGATCGCCACCGACACCCACGGGCGCGTGGTGCGCATGAACCCGGTGGCCGAGCGGCTGACCGGCTGGCCGATGGAGATGGCGGCCGGGCAACCGCTCCACGACGTCTTCCGGATCGTCAACGAGGACACCCGCCTGCCGGTGGTCAGCCCGGTCGACCAGGTGCTCGCGAGCGGCGGCGTGGTGGGGCTCGCCAACCACACGGTGCTCCTCGCCCGCGGCGGCAGCGAGCGCCCGATCGCCGACAGCGGCGCCCCCATCCGCGGCCGGGAGGGGCGGATCGAGGGGGTGGTCCTGGTCTTCCGGGACGTCACCGAGGAGCGCCGCGCCGAGGAGGCCCTGCGTCGCGAGCACGCCCTGCTGCGCCAGAGCGAGGAGCGCTTCCGGCTGGTGATCGACCAGATGCCGGCGTTCCTGTGGAGCACCGACCGCGACCTCCGCTTTACCCTGTCGCTCGGCGCCGGCCTCTCCGCCCTCGGCCTCAAGCCCAACGAGACCGTGGGCCAGACCCTCTTCGACTACTACCAGACCGACGACCCGAGCTTCCCCGCCATCGCCGCCGCCTACCGGGCGCTCGAAGGGGAGTCCGTCTCCTTCGACCTGGAGTGGGAGGGGAGCGTCTTCCAGTGCTACGTCGAGCCGTTGCGCGACAGCGAGGGGGCCATCGTCGGCGCCATCGGCGTGCCGCTCGACATCAGCGAGCGCAAG
>DASPJI010000633.1:0-2228 GCA_035628695.1 Thermoanaerobaculia bacterium
CGGAGGGCCCACTCCACCAGGTTGGCCACGGGGCGGTGGCGCACGGCGACCCCCTTGGGACGGCCGGTGGAGCCGGAGGTGAAGATGACGTAGGCCAGGTCTTCGGCACCGGCGCGCCGGCCGAGGGGGGTGGAGGGGAGACCGTCCGCCTCGTCCATATCCACGCATACCAGGTGCGCGAGCCCGGGGACGGCGGTCTGGAGCGCCCGCGCCACCGGCAGGCGCGGCGTCTGGGTCAGCAGGTGGCGCACGTCCAGGGAGGCGAGGATCCACTCCATGCGCGCCGGCGGGAAGCTGTCCGAGAGGGGCACATAGGCGCCGCCCGCCTTGAGCACGGCGAGGAGGGCCGGCACCATTTCCACCGAGCGCTCGAGATAGATCCCCACCATCGACCCCGGGCCGACGCCCAGGCCGGCGAGATGGCGGGCGAGGCGGTTCGCCCGCGCCTCCACCTCGCCGTAGGTGCGCCGGCCGTCCTCCCCCACCACGGCCAGGGCCTCTGGCGCCGCCGCAGCCCGCCGCTCGAAAGCCTCGTGGATGAGCGCGTCCGTATCGAACGACACCGCCGTGTCGTTCCACTCCGCCAGAACCTGCTGGCGCTCGGCCGGCGATAGCAGCGCGCAGGAGCCGTGATCGGCGCCCGGGTCCGCCACCATGGCGGCGAGGGCCCGCTCGTACCAGCCGTACAAGGCGCGCACCTGGGCCGGGGAGATGCCCGGATCGTTGCGCTCCAGCGTCAGGGTCAGCCCGGCCGGCGCCACCGGGTTGCGGATCAAGGTGACGGCGAGCGGGAAGTTGGTCACCGACAGGTCGCTGTGGCCGTCAAAGGCGAAGCCCAGCTTCTCGTTGCCCACCACCCCCTGGACGTTGTGGAAGTGGAGGTAGGTGAAGTTGACCTCGAACAGCTCCCTCCCACCGCAGAGCTGCTGCAGGGCGGCGAGCGGGTAGCGCCGGAACGGCAGGGTCCCGGTCTCGGCCTGGAGGGCCCGCCGAGCCAGGTCGAGCCAGGAGCCGCCGGCGAGGCTCACTCGCAGCGGGATGGTGTTGAGGAAGAGCCCGCGCACCCGCTCGCCGTCCCGGTCCTCGGGCCGCCCGTGGCTGGTGATGCCGGTGACCGCGTCCTCGCGTCCGGTCACCATCCCCATCACCTTGAGGTGGACGGCGAGGAGCAGGCTCTTGAACGGCAGGCCGGAGGAGCGGGCGAGGCGCTCCAGCCCCTCCACCAGGCGGGTGGGCATGCCGAAGGTCGGCTTGCGGTCCTCGCCGCCGAAGCCCTCCCCGCCGGCAGCCCTGGAGCGCCAGCGGGGCAGCTGCGGCATCTCCCAATCGCCCAGCATGCGGCGCCAGAACTGGCGCGCCTCCTCCGACCGCAGCACCTGGCGTTCGAGGAAGACGAAGTCGCGGTAGGTCGAGGAGATCGGCGGCTCCACCGGCACCGGCTCGCCGCTCAGCAGGGCGAAGTAGGCGCTGAAGACCTCGGAGAGGTTGGACATGGTGCTCCAGCCGTCCGAAATGGCGTGCGGCTCGGTGAGGGTGAACTGGATGCCGCGGTCCGATCGGCGGTGGACGTGAAAACGGATCAGTGGCGGCCTGGTGAGGTCCACCAGCCGCCGGTTCTCCTCCAGGATGAAGCTCTCGATGGCCCGCGCCTGCTCCTCCGCCGGGAGGTGCCGGAGGTCCTCCACCGCGATGGGCAGGGAGGCCGAGCGGTGGACGAGCTGCAGCGGCTCGCTGTAGCCGGTGAGGTCGAACGACGTGCGCAGGATCGGGTGACGGGCCACCAGGATCTGCGCCGCCTCCTCCAGCGCTGCCGCGTCGAACGGCACCCGCAGGTTGAAGCTGTTGACGTTGTGGTACGTCGGCGTCGGCGCGTCCGGAGTGAGCTGCATGTGGAACAGCATGCCGAGCTGCACCATGGACAGCGGATAGGCGTCCTCCAAGCCCGGCGGCAGCCGCTCGCGGTCGGCGGGCGACACCAGGGAGAACGGCTCGGTCAGCGTCTTGGGCCGGGCGGTCTCCCCCTTCTGGTCCTGGCGGATGCGCGCCAGCAGGCGCTGCTTCTCGGGCGAGAGGGCGGAGATCCGGGCGGCGAGATCGCTCATCAGGTGCTCTCCCCGTCGAGCACCGCCATCCGCTCCTGCGCCTCCTCGTCGGAGAGGGCCTCGAGCTCGGCGACCAGGCGCTCGAGCTCCTCGTCACCGAGCCGGGCGGCCGCCGTCTCCGCCGGC
>DASPJI010000634.1:0-7630 GCA_035628695.1 Thermoanaerobaculia bacterium
GCATCGGGCGCGGCGAGGGGGGCGGGTTGGAGTTCTATGAGGTGTAGGGGCGGAGGGGAGTAGCAGAGTAGACGAGCAGTGGTCAGGGGCGGCGTCAGCCGCCCCCGACTACCTCCCAAAAGCAACCCCCCACCTCGGTCCTCCCCCGCTCCCTTCCACGCCACCTCCCAGGGGGGGAGGAAGCCCGCCCTTCCCCGAGATCGCGAGCTAGCGTCGCCTGTATGCACCGAGAGCCCCCGCAGGGGGCGGCCCTGTTCTCAGACCGGGCCGTCAGCCCCGGGGGTGGCAGGCGGAGCGCTCTGCTCGGCCCTCGCCCCGCCCGCCCGCGCGGCGCTGGAAGTCCCCTCCTCGGGTAAGCTGTGAGCATGGCCGCTTCCCCCGAGTTCTCCGTCATCATCCCCACCCACAACCGCCTGGAGGTGCTGGCGGAGGTGATCCGGGCCCTCGAGTTCCAGGACGGGGCTCCCGACTTCGAGGTCGTCGTGGTCGACGACGGCTCCAGCGACGGCACGGCCGACTGGCTGCGCAACCGGAGCTTCCAGGTCAACCTGCGCGTCTTCACCCAGGAGAACCGCGGACCGGCCGCCGCCAGGAACACCGGCGTCGCCGTCGCCGCCGGAAAATGGGTGGCCTTTCTGGGGGACGACACCGTCCCTTCTCCGGGATGGTTGGCGACTCATCGCGCGGCCCACCGGAGGCGCGGCGACGACTCCCATCTGGCGGTCATCGGCTACACCGCGTGGCACTCGCGGATGCAGCTCACACCCTTCCTGCGCTACATCAACGAGCACGGACTGCAGTTCGGATATGCGTTGATCCGCGACAAGGAAGACGTGCCATTCAACTTTTTTTACACGTCCAACCTGTCGCTCCCGCGCGATCTGCTCCTCGCCGAGCCCTTCGATCTTCGCTTTCCCTATGCGGCATGGGAAGATATCGAGGTCTCCTATCGCCTCAAGAAGCGTGGAATGCGGCTGGTCTACGAGCCTGGAGCCACGGTCGCCCATGATCACCCGACGGATCTCGCCCGGTTCGCGTCGCGGCAGGAGAAGGCGGGCTACTGCGCGGTGGTCTTCTACCGGCTCCACCCGGAGCTCGGACCCTTCCTCGGGCTCGGTCCGGGAGGGCCGCCGCCGGTGCCTCCGGAGCGGCGCCAGAGGTGGCTGGAATGGCTGGTTCGTGCTTTGCAAAGGGGGCCGTTCCATCTCCCCGGTTTTTGGGAAGAGGTGCTTCGGTACCACTACATAAAGGGTCTTCACCGCGCCTGGTCAGACCAGGGCGCGGAGCTGGAAAAGGAGAATGTCCATGACTCTTCAGAGACTGGCGGCCAAGCGGCTTCTTGAGGGTGGCGCGGTGGCTGTGACGGCCCTGCTGCTCGCGGGACCGGTCCTGGCATCGCCGGATCAATCGCGTCAGCGCCCCTCGGATTCTGGATCGGGTGGCCGGACGGCCATACCCAACAACCCGTCACCCTCGGCGCCTCCGAGCGGCGGCTCCGGCGTGTCCGGCGACAGCGGCCGGTCCCACGACTCGTCGCCGCCGCCGCGGACGGCCCAGCCGGCCCCCGGCGCCGGCAACGAGAGGCCGGACCGGCAGCCGTCCCATCGCCGTGGTGGCGGCGGTGGCGGCGGCCGCGGCGGCTACTACTACGGCGACGGCTGGCACCGGCCCTGGTACGGCGGTTGGGGCTGGTGGGGCTACGGCTGGCACGGCTACGGCTATCCCCCGTACTACGGCCCGGGCGGCTACCCCTACTACGGCGCCTACCGCGAGGACGTCCTCGGGGCGCTGGACCTCGACGTCAGCCCCGGCCGCGCCCAGGTCTACCTCGACGGCCGCTACCTCGGCACGGTGGACGCCTACGACGGCTTCCCCCGCTACCTCTGGCTCGAGAAGGGGACCTACGACTTGGTCCTCTTCCTCGACGGCTACCGTACCGTCGCGCGTCAGGTCTCCGTCTATCCGGGCACGGTCCTCGGCATCAACGACCGGCTGGAGGAGGGGGAGTCGACGCCGCCGGAGCAGATGGTGACCCCGCGGTCCACCGAGCGGCGTGACGCCCGTATCCGCGAGGAGCGCGAGCGGCGCGAGGAGATCGAGCGCGGCGACGACTGGCGCGACCGCGTCCGCGACGAGCGGCGGCGCCGGGACGACGACGGCTACGACCGCCGCGGCGATGACGACGGCCGGGATGATCGGGGGGAGTGGGGGGACCGTGGGGACCGCGGGGAGGAGTCGCGGCACAGCAACGTGCGCCTCGACGTCGAGCCCCGGGACGCCTCGGTCTACCTCGACGGCCGCTTCGTCGGCACCGGCGAGGACCTGCGCGGGCTGTCGGTCAATCCCGGCCGCCATCAGCTCGCGGTGGTCCGGCCCGGCTACGAGAGCAAGGAGCAGGAGTTCGAGGTGACCGCCGGCGAGGAGCTGGTGCTGGAAGTGGAGCTGGAAGAGAACGACTAGCGGATCGTCGATGGACGGCCCCTCTCCCGGGGTGGGGGAGGGGCCGGTTGTTCTCTAGATGTTCTGGCCGATCGGCTGCCGGTCGGTCGTGGTGACCGGACGGGCCTCGGTCGTGCCGTCGAGAGGCTTGTTCCGGCCCTCATCGAAGTCGAAGCGGTGGGGGTCCAGGGTGTCGAGGGTGGCGAGCTGGGTGTTCTCGCTCAGGCCGGTCTGGCCGCCCCGGTCGATGCCCAGCTTCTGATAGACCGCGCAGTGACCGGTGGCGCCACGCCACAGCAACGGCGCGCCCGCCAGGGCCGCCAGGCCCATCGCACCCTTGGAGCGGCGCCGCAGGGCCAGAGCGGCGAGAGCCGCCCCACCCAGCACCGAGGCCCAGCGCTCGACGTTACCTACGTTCCTGCTGCCGGCGTTGAACCGGGTGTTGAGACGGCTGAAGGGGTTCTTTCGGTTCGTCGTCCCGAGCTCGTCGAGCCCGTTGCCGAGGGAAGATAAAGCCATGGTGTCTCTCCTCTTTCTTGTGTGTGAGTCGTCCCGGAGTTGCTGGAGATAGAGACGGGATCGGCGGCGACCATTGCTCCCCTAGCTGTCCACTCGCGCCGCCGACCGGCCTCACCCCCCTCTCCGCAAGAGGCGTGCCATGAGGCCCTCACCCCTGGCCGCCTCTCCCTCTCCGGGAGAGGGAGGGTGGGGCGGCGGGAGAGGGGGCCGGGGGCTGAGAGCCGTTTTTACAACCCCACCGGCGTTCCCACCGGTGGCGCCGGCGGCGGTGCCGGCGGGGTGGCCGTGGGAGACGGCTCCACGGTGCCGACGCTGACGTCGATCTCCGTTTCGTCCTCCCCCTCACTGGCCGGGGTGTCCGCCGCGGCCGCCTCCGGCGGCGCCGGCTGAGCGGTGCCGGCGAGGGGCGGCTCGGGTGGCGCGGGGCGCTGGCTGCTGGGCCGGATATAGGAGCCGTCCTCCTCCCCCTCCCCGACGGCGACACCCTCCTCAGCCTCCGTGTCGATCTCGGCGGGGTCGACCCCCACCGGCTCCAGCGGGTTCACCCGCACCGTGCGCGGCGGCAGCGCCGCCGGCTGGTTGGTGATCACCGGCCGGGGGCCTTCCTGATCGATGTAGGTGTCGAGCAGGTAGGGATCGACGGGCTCGCCGGCGTAGGGATCCTCTTCAGAGTACTGGCCGTAGGGATCCGGATCCGTGGCGTACGGGTCGTAGTACCCGCCGGCGTCCGCGTAGATGCGGCCGCCGCTCGGATGGCCGTGCCGGTGGCAGGGCTCGGTGGGGACCTTCCAGTCGGGGAAGACGTCGGTCACCACGTACGGGCAGGCGTCGGTCGCGAGCTGGCCGGTGGTCGGATCGATGGCGAGTTGGACGATCCCCTGGGGCCGCGCGAAGTCCTTGTAGCCGCCGGCCGGCCGCACCGCCATGGTGAAGCGGCTCCACACCGGCAGCGCCGCCGTCGAGCCCGAGAAGCGGGTGCGGCGGTTGTCGTCATAGCCCACCCATACGACCGTCACCCGGTCCGGCGAGTAGCCGGCGAACCAGTTGTCCCGCCGGTCGTTGGTGGTGCCGGTCTTGCCGGCCAGCCGGCCCTGCACACCCCAGCCGCGGGCGGCGGCGGCGGTGCCGCGGTCGAGCACCCCCTGGAGCCCGGAGGTCACGAGGTAGGCCACCTGCGGCGAGAGCACCCGCTGCGGCGACTCGAGCTCCTCCCCATCCACCTCCTGGCCCTCGCGGTCGAGCACCAGCTTCAGGCCGTGGACCCGGGGGCGCAGCCCGTCGTTGGCGAACACCGAGTAGACCTCCGCGAGCTCGCGGGGGGAGACCTCGAAGGTGCCGAGCGCCAGGGCCGGAACCGTATCCATCTCCCCTTCGATCCCCATGTCCCGCGACAGGTCGACCACCCGGTGCAGGCCCACCTGCAGGGCCAGGCGGATGGTGGGGATGTTGAGGCTGCGCTCCAGCGCCGTGCGCGCCGTCACCGATCCCTGGAAGCCGCGGTCGTAGTTCTGCGGCCGCCAGGGCTTGTTGTCCACTTTCACGGTGATGGGGGAGTCGCGCAGCAGGGTCACCGGCGTCGCCACCGATTCCGCGAAGGCCGCGGCGTACACCACCGGCTTGAACGCGCTCCCGGCCTGCCGGCGCGCGGTGGAGACGCGGTCGAACTGGCTGTCGGCGTAGTCCCGGCCGCCGACGTAGGCGAGGATCGCGCCGTCGCGGGGATCGACGGAGACGAGCGCCCCCTGGAGGGGATCCTTACCGTTCTTGCCGCCGCGCGGGTCGAGGCTGGCGAGGCCGCGTTCCAGCGCCCGCTGCGCCTCCTTCTGGTCACGCCAGCGGAGGGAAGAGAAGAGCAGGTAGCCCTCGCCGCCTATGTCCTCGATGTCGAAGCGCTCGGTGGCCTCCTGTTTGGCGAATTCGGCGAAGTAGGGGGCGAGCGGCCGGGTAACCAGCTTCTGCGGCCGGGCCACGACCGGCGTGGCGGCCGCCCGCTGCCGCTGCTCCGGGGTGATCCAGTCCAACTCGTCCATACGCTGCAGCACCCAGTCGCGGCGCTCGCGGGCCTCCTCGGGATGCTGCGTGGGCAGGTAGTTGGCCGGCGCCTGGATCATGCCGGCCAGGGTCGCGGCTTCGGAGAGCGTCAGCTCCCGCGGCTCCTTGCCGTAGTAGGCGTAGGAGGCGGCCCCCAGGCCGATCAGGTTGACCGAGCTGCTGGCACCCCAGTAGATCTCGTTGAGGTAGGCCTCGAGGATCGCTTTCTTGCCGTGCCGGATCTCCAGCATCATGGCGATCAGCGCCTCCTTGGCCTTGCGCGACAGCGTCCGCTCGCTCGACAGGTAGACATTCTTGACGAGCTGCTGGGTGATGGTGCTGCCGCCCTGCACCTCGCCCTCGCCGCGCAGGTTCACCCAGAGGGCGCGGGCGACGCCGGTGGGGGAGACGCCCGGGTGGGTGTAGAAGCCGTCGTCCTCGGCCGCCAGGATCGCCTGGATCACGTGCTCCGGCACCTGGTCCAGCGTCACCGGCCGGCGCTCCTGGACCTCGTCGTCGTAGTAGGAGGCGAGGAGCGGCGGCGGCAGCGCCGCCTCGTCCACTACCCGGCCCGCCTGGCGGATCTCGCCGATGCGCCGGCCGCGGAAGGTCACCTCCAGCAGGCCGCCCGGAGCGGGCCCCTCCGTCGTGGGGGAGGAGCGCAGGTCGACGGCCAGGCGATCCTCCTGGCGCCGGAAGGTGCCCGGCGGCAGCGGCCGCCCGGCGTCACCCTCGCCTCCCTCGGCCGCGCTCTCGCCCTCGTCCTTGCCTTCGGCCTCGTCAGCCTCACCCTTCTCGCTCTCCTCCTCGGCTTCGCGATAGCCCTGGCTCTCCAGCTCCGCGACGATATCGTCGATCCCGATCCCGGCGCCCGGAGCGAGCCGGGTGGCTTCACCATAGAGGCGCGACGGCTGCTTGAACGGTGCCTGGGGGAACCGTCGGGCGAGGTCCCAGAGATAGACGGCGCCGGCGAGGCCCAGAACCAGCACCAGCCCGAAAGTGGTGAGGACTCCGATCACCACCCGGCGGCGGGCGGGCGGCATGCCCGCCAGGTCTCGACGGAAGCTGTTGTAGGTCTCTCGCATCATGTCTGCTCCGCCGGCTCCGAAGCCCTGCCGCGAGGTTCGCGGCGGCGCGGGGGCCGCTCTACCGGTAGGACATGGCAATCGCCATGCCACGGCCGGCATAGCCGTTGCAGTTCTGCCCTTTCCGTGGGGGGCGCCGCCGGAACACCTTTCCGGCCGCGGAAGAAGTAGTAAGGAGACGTGATGAGCGACGTGGAAGCGAAATCCGCCCTCAAGGGGCTGGAGTTAAGGCAGCTCTATGCCCGGCTCGACCTCGCGGGATGGACGCTGATCAGCGAGCACCACCTCGAGAAGGAGTACCGGTTCAACGATTTCCGGGAGGCTCTCGCCTTCGTCAACCGCCTCGGCGAGGTGGCGGAGGAGGAGGGGCACCACCCGGACATCTTCCTCACCTGGGGCAAGGTGAAGCTGACGCTCTGGACCCACTCGGTAGGGGGGCTGTCGGAGAAGGACTTCATTCTGGCCGAGAGAGCGGACCGGCTCCTCTGAGGTAGAGGCGGGGGGCGACGGAGCGCCCCCCGGGGGACCCTCTACGACGATGGCATGCGGCAACTGTCGCCGCCGGCGGCGGGCACGTAGCTCTCGCGGACGTAGTCCATCACCATGCGGTCGGCGTTGTAGCGCCAGGCCATGGTGCGGATGGCGCGCTTGACGCGGGCGATCCAGCCGTACGGCAGGCCGTCGGCGTCGCGCTGGTAATAGAGGGGGACCACCTGCCGCTCCAGCGTCTCGAAGAGCGCCAGGGCGTCCCGCTCGTCCTGCACGTCGGGGTTGGCGTGGACCGCCTCGCCGCCCACCGCGAAGCCGTTGGCGCCGTCGTACCCCTCGGCCCACCAGCCGTCGAGGATGGAGACGTTGAGCACGCCGTTGAGGATGCACTTCTGGCCGCTGGTGCCGCAGGCCTCGAGCGGCCGGCGCGGCGTATTGAGCCAGGCGTCCACCCCCTGGACGAGCTGCCGGGCGACGTGCATCGAGTAGTTCTCGATGAAGACGATGCGGCCGGCAAAGCGCGGGTCGTGCTCGAGGTTGGCGACGCGCTGCGCCAGCGCCTTGCCACCGGTGTCGCGGGGGTGGGCCTTGCCCGCGTAGACGATCTGCAGCGGCCGCTCCGGGTCGTTGACCAGGCGGTCGAGCCGGTCGAGGTCCTGGAACAGCAGGTCGGCGCGCTTGTAGGTGGCGAAGCGCCGGGCGAAGCCCAGGGTGAGGGCGTCGGGGGCCAGCGGTTCGTTCTCGGGCTCGGGCATGCCGAGCCGCTCCCGCCGCTCGGCCAGGCGCCGGCGGGCGAAGGTGAAGAGCCGCGCCTTGAGCACCTGGTGCACCTCCCAGAGCTCGGCGTCCGGTACCTTGGCGATGCGCGACCAGAGCTCCGGCCGGGAGAGCGACTCCAGCCAGCTCGGCCCGATGTAGCGCGCCATCAGGTCGTGCATGTCGGCGGCGAGCCAGGTGCGCACGTGCACGCCGTTGGTGATGTGGCCGATCGGCACCTCCTCCTCGGTGCGGCCGGGGTAGAGGGAGTGCCACATCTTGCGCGACACCCGGCCGTGCAGGGCCGAGAC
>DASPJI010000635.1:0-6094 GCA_035628695.1 Thermoanaerobaculia bacterium
GGGCGACGGTGACGCCGGTGCGCGCCATCCAGCCGGCGAGCCAGCCGGGCTCGGTCATCCGCTCCGGATCGGGGATCACCACCGCGGCGCCGAGCCAGAGGGGGGTGAAGACGTCGCGGTGCAGCGGGTCGTGCGCCAGGCCGGAGAGCAGGCTGAATCGGTCGTCGGGACCGAGCTGGAAGGCTTGGCTCATCCAGGGATAGAAATGGGTGAGCGAGCGGTGAAGCCCGAGGACGCCCTTGGGGGTGCCGGTGGAGCCGGAGGTGAAGGCGAGATAGGCGAGGTCGTCGCCTCCCCCACCGGAAAGACAACCCCCCTCCTGACCTCCCCCACTCCCTACCACCCGTCCTCCAGGGGGGGAGGCACCATCGCCCTCGAGATCGATCAAGCCAGCCGGCTTCGCGAGCTCGAGCATCTGGCCGATGCGCGGCTCGGGGTAGGCTGGGTCGAGGATCAGGAACGCGGCGCCGGCGCGCATCACGCCGAGGACCGCGGCGACGAGCGGCGCGCTGCGGTGCCCCCGGATCGCCACCACTTCGCCGCGGCCGATACCGGCGGCCCGCAGCTCGGCGGCCACGCGCTCCACCTCCGCGTCGAGCTGGCTATAGGATAGCTCGCCGCCTTCCCAGAGCACGGCCGGCCGGTCCGGGGTGGCGCGGGCGTGCCGGGCCAGGGCCTCGGCGACCGAGCCGGGCCAGCACGCGTCGAGCTCCTCCGTGGGGTCCGGCAGGAGGGTGCGGGCGGCGGTGGTCACCAGCGAGTAGCTGCCGATCCGGGCGTCGGGTGCGGCCACGGCCTGCTCCAGAAGCAGACGATACTGGGCGAGCGCCTCGTCCATCCGCGCCGCGTCGAAGAGGTCGGCGTTGTAGACCAGGTCGATCCGCACTCCCCCGACCTGCTCCACGAGGTAGAAGGTCATGTCGAACTTCGACTGCGCCTCGGGAGGAGCCTCGAGCCCTTCAATCGTCAGGCCGGAGAGGCGAACGTCGGGAGCCGGGAAGCTCAGCAGGTTGAAGAAGACCTGGAAGAGAGGTGTGCGGGAGAGGTCGCGCTGCGGCTCGATCTCGGCCAGGAGCTTCTCGAAGGGGAGGTCCTGGTGGGCGTAGGCGCCGACGGCCACCTCGCGCACCCGGTCGAGCAGCTCGCGGAACGCCGGATCACCCGACAGGTCGGAGCGCAGCACGAGGTGATTCAGGAAAAGCCCGATCAGCCCCTCAACCTCGCGGCGGGTGCGGCCGGCGATCGGAGAGCCGACCGGCACGTCGTCCTGGCCGCTCCAGCGCGCCAGGAGGAGCTGGACGGCGGCCAGCAGCACCATGAAGAGGCTCGCTCCGGCCTCTCCGGCCAGCGACCGCAGGCGGTCGGTGAGCGCGGCGGGGAGGGAGCAGGCGGCGTGCCCGCCGTGAAAGGTCTGCACCGCCGGCCGTGGCCGGTCGGTCGGCAGGTCGAGGGACGGCGGCGAGCCCGCCAGCCGCTCCCGCCACCAGGCGGTCAGCTCCGCCAGCGACTCGCCGGTGAGCCGCTCGCGTTGCCAGGCGGCGTAGTCGGCGTACTGAATGGGCAGCTCCGGGAGGGTCTCCCCGGCATAGAGCGCCGTCAGCTCGCGCACCAGGACGCCCAGGGACCAGCCGTCGGCGACGATGTGGTGCACTTCGAGGCCTAGGGCGTGCTCTTCGTCTCCGAGCCGTAGCAGCCGGGCGCGGAGGAGCGGCCCCTCGTCCAGCCGGAACGGCCGCGAAGCCGCGCCGCCGGCGGCGCGGCGGGCCTCTTCGTCCCGCCGGCCGGGAGGAAGGGACCGCAGGTCGATCACCGGCAGGAACACCATGGCCACCGTGGCCGGCACCAAGTGCTGAAGCGGTCTGCCGCCGGCCTCGTGGAACGTCGCCCGGAGGACCTCGTGCCGGCGGATGACCTCGCCCAACGCCCGGGCCAGGGCTGCCGCGTCCAGCGGGCCGCGCAGCCGGAGCGAGACCGGGATGTTGTAGGCCGGGTTCTCGGGGTCGAGCCGGTCGAGAAACCAGAGGCGCTCCTGGGAGAAGGAGAGAGGGTGGGATGACGGATCCTGGCGCCGTGGGATCATCGGCGCCGCCGCGGTCTCCAGCCCTTCCTCCCGGCGCAGCTCGCGCAGCAGCTCCAGCCGGTCGCGGGAGGCTTTGAAGAAACGGCCGGACTTCGTCGCCACGCTCATGCCGGACCCACCGAGCTGGTGGCGCCGTGCACACGGCCGGCGACCTCCTCCTCGGACAGCTCGCTGACGTCGAGGAGCAGCTCGGCCGTCCGCTCCACCCTCTGCCGCGTGGCGGCGTCGGACGCGCCGGAGGTCAGCGCCGTCGCCAGCCCGGCCACGGTGGGCCGCTCGAACAGCGCGCGCAGCGGCACCTCGACCTCGAAGGTCTCCTGGACCCAGGAGATCACCTGAGTGGCGAGGAGAGAGTGCCCGCCGAGATCGAAGAAGCCGTCGTCGACTCCCACACGGTCGACCCCGAGGGCCTCCTCCCAGGCTCCGACGAGGACCCGCTCCAGCGGCGTGAGCGGTGCCACGTAGGGACGGGCCAGCCCGGGCCGGCCCCCCTCCGGCGCCGGCAGGGCCTGCCGGTCGAGCTTGCCGTTCGGGGTGAGCGGCAGCTCGGGCAGGAAGACGAAGCGGCCGGGGACCATGTGCTCCGGCAGCCGGGAGCGCAGAGCGGCGAGGAGGTCGCCCGCATCGATCCGGTTATCGAGACCGCTCACCACATAGGCCACCAGCCCGGGCCCGCCGGGCAGGTCGTCGCGCAGGAGCACCGCGGCCTCCCGCACTCCCTGGATAGCGGTCAGGGCCGCCTCGATCTCGGCCGGCTCGATACGGAACCCCCGCAGCTTCACCTGCCGGTCCATGCGGCCCAGGAACTCCAGCGCCCCTCCAGGGAGCCGGCGCGCCAGGTCGCCGCTACGGTAGAGCCGGGCTCCCGGCAAACCGGAGAATGGATCGGGGACGAAGCGCTCGGCGGTCAGGTCCGGCCGGCCCACGTAGCCCCGGGCCACGCCGGCTCCGCCCACACACAGCTCTCCCGGCACACCGGCCGGCACCGCCGCGCCACGCCGGTCGACGACGTGCACGGAGAGGTCCGGGATCGGTACTCCGATCGGGCTGCGCCAGGGGGTCTCCAGGTCTTCCTCGGAGAGCGGCCGGTAGGTCACATGGACCGTGGTCTCGGTGATGCCGTACATGTTGACCAGCCGCGGTCCCTCGCCACGCGGGCCGCCGAGCCAACTGGCGACAGTCCCGACATCCAGGGCCTCTCCACCGAAGATCACCCAACGCAGCGACGGCGGCACCGGCAGCCGCGAGAGCGGCCGGAAGGCCGAGGGAGTCTGATTGAGGACGGTCACGCCTTCCATACTGAGAAGGCGCCACAGGTCTTCGGCGGAGCGGGCCGTCGTCGTGGGGACGACCACCAGCCGGCCACCCCAGGCCAGCGCGCCCCAGACCTCCCAGACTGAAAAGTCGAAAGCCGCCGAGTGGAAAAGCGTCCAGACGTCGTCCGGCCCGAACCCGAACCACGGCTGCGTGGCCGCGAGCAGACGCGAGACGTGGCCATGGGTCACCAGGGTCCCCTTGGGCCGGCCGGTGGACCCCGAGGTGTAGATGACGTAGGCCAGGTTGTACTGCGTGACGGGCACCTCCAGCGGCTCGGCGCTCTCGTCCTGAGAGGCGGTGAGCAGTTCCTCGTCGACCAGGAGCGCAGCCCCGGCGTCTTCCAGGAGGAGCTTCTGGCGCTCGGCAGGCCACGCCGGATCGATCGGCACGTAGGCTCCGCCGGCCTTGAGGATGCCGAGCATGCCGGCGATCAGGCCCGGCGTGCGCTCGTGTCGCAACGCAACCCGTGTCTCCACGCCCACCCCCAGGGTACGGAGGCGGCGTGCCAGCCGATTCGCCTGACGATCGAGGTCGGCATAGGTCATGGGTCCCACGGCGACCGCCTCCGGCCGCTCGGCGGCCCGAGCCTCGAACAGGCGGTGCAGGCAGGCGGCGGGGAACGCCGCCCGTGCCGCGCTCCAGTTCGCGATCTGGCGGGTCTCGACGTCGGTCAGAACCGGCAGCGCGGCAACCGGCAGCTCCGGGTCTGCGGCGGCGGCTTCCAGCAGCACCCGCAGATGGCCAGCCAGGCGCTCGGCGGTCGTCCGGTCGAACAGGTCCGCGGCGTACTCCAGCGAGCCAAGGATCGACGGCGTCTCCCCCAGCCCTTCGCTAAGCTCCAGCACCAGGTCGAACTTGGCCGTGCCGGGGTCCATCTCCAGCGGCCGGAACGACAGGCCCGCAAGGTCCAGGGCCGGTGTCGGGACGTTGTGCAGAGCGAGCATCACCTGAAATAGCGGCGCATAGGCGAGGCTGCGCGCCGGCCGTAGCTCCCGGACCAACCGCTCAAAAGGCAGGTCCTGGTGGGCGAACGCGCCCAGGCACGTCTCGCGCGCCCGCTCCACCAACTCGCCGAAGCCGGGGTCCCCGGCGAGGCTGCCACGCAACGGCAGCGTGTTGACCAGGAAACCGATCAGCCCCTCGGTGCCGGGGTGGGAGCGGTTGGCCACCGGCGCACCGATCACCAGGTCCAATCCGGCGCCGTGCCGGCCGAGCCAGGCCTGGAAGCCGGCGAGCAGGACCATGAACAGGCTTGCGGAGCGCTCGCGCCCAACCTGCCGCAGGCCTTGTGCCGCGGCGCCTGGGACCTCCAGCGGCACCCGGCCGCCACGGAAGCTCCGCGCCGCGGCGCGCGGCCGGTCCAGGGGC
Organism: Thermoanaerobaculia bacterium; assembly: GCA_035628695.1. Lineage (GTDB taxonomy): Bacteria > Acidobacteriota > Thermoanaerobaculia > Multivoradales > UBA5704 > DASPJI01. Next base: position 4,766 of record DASPJI010000635.1, read on the forward strand.
AGCTCGATCATCGGCGGCGCTCCGGACAGCCGCTCCCGCCACCAGGCGAGCCGCTCCTCCAGGACCTCGCCGCGCAGCCACTCGCGCTGCCAGACGGCATGGTCCGCCACCTGGATGGGCAGCTCGGGCAGAGGCGAGGGAAGACCCGCGGCGAGCGCCGGGTAGATCGCCCCCACCTCGCGCACCAGCACCGCCATCGACCACTCGTCGGAGACGGCGTGGTGCAGGGTAAGGAGGAAAAGATGCTCCTCGTCCCCGAGCCGCGCCAGGGCGGCGCGCAGCAGCGGTCCGCGGGCGAGATCGAAGGGACGGAGGGCCTCGTTGCCGGCCAGACGCCGGGCCTCGGCCTCCCGCAAGGCGGGTGGCAAGCCCGCCAGGTCGACCGACGGGAGGGGCATCGGCCGCAGCGGATGGATCACCTGCACCGGCCGGCCCCCAGGGAAGGTGGTGCGCAGCGCCTCGTGCCGGCGGACGATCTCGCCCAGGGTCCGCTCCAGCGCGGCAGGGTCCAGCCGGCCGGAAACCCGTACGGCGGCGGGCACGTTGTACGCCGGGCTCGCCGGGTCGAGCTGGTGGAGCAGCCAGAGGCTCTCCTGGGAGAAGGAGAGGGGGATCTCGCGGTCGCGCGGCACGCGCACCAGCGGCGGCGGCAGCGGATGGGGGCCGGCCAGGAGGGCGGTCTCGACCTCGCGCGCCAGGGCGGCCGGGGTCGGCGCCTCGAACAGCCGCCGCAGCGGCACCTCGAGCCCGAAGGCCGCGCGTAGGCGGCTCACCACCTGCAGTGCCAGCAGCGAGTGCCCGCCGAGGGCGAAGAAGTCGTCGTGAGCGCCGATCCGCGGACGGCCCAGGACCTCGCTCCAGATGGCCGCGACCTGCTCCTCGACCGGGGTGCGCGGCGGCTCGAAGGCCCCCGTCTCCGCAAGGGCCGCGGCCTGCACCTCACGGCGCGCCAGCGCCCGGCGGTCCACCTTGCCGCTGGCGGTCCGCGGCAGCGTGTCGACCGGTACAAAGGCCGAAGGGACCAGGAACGCCGGCAGGCGGGCGGCCAGGGTCGGCCGGATGTCGCCGACGCCGCCAACCACGTACGCGACAAGTGCGCCGTCCCGCGCCACGACCGCGGCTTCGTTCACCCCAGGGCAGGCCAGGAGGGCCGCCTCCACCTCTTCTGGCTCGACGCGCAGGCCGCGGACTTTGACCTGGTGGTCCCGCCGGCCGAGGAACTCCAGAGCGCCGGCCGGCCGCCGGCGCGCCAGGTCGCCGGTGCGGTACCTCCGGGCTCCGGGGGCTCGCGGATCGGGGACGAAGCGCTCGGCCGTGAGGTCCGGCCGG
>DASPJI010000636.1:0-14884 GCA_035628695.1 Thermoanaerobaculia bacterium
CCGCCCTTCTCCACCGAGACGAGCTCGACGTCGAAGATCAGCGTCGCGTTCGGGCCGATCTCGCCGCCGCCCGCGCCCTGCTCGCCGTAGGCCAGGTTGGACGGGATGAACAGCTTGTACTGGGCGCCGGGCTTCATGAGCTGCAGCGCCTCGACCCAGCCCGGGATCACCTGGGTGACGCCGAAGGTGGCCGGCTGGCCGCGCTCGCGGGAGCTGTCGAAGACCGTGCCGTCGATCAGCGTGCCGGTGTAGTGGACGGTCACCCGGTCGCCCGGCTTCGGCGGCTCGCCGCTGCCCGGCTTGATCACCTGGTACTGGAGGCCGCTGGCGGTGGTGGTCACCCCCTCCTTGGCCTTGTTGGCGGCCAGGAAGGACTCCCCCTCGGTCTTGTTCTGGGTGGCCGCGGCAGCCATCTTCTCCTGCTGGCGGGCCATGAGACCCTGCTGGAAGGCGGTCATCGCCGCCTGCATCTCCTCGTCCGTGAGCAGCGCCTGGCCGCCGGCGAGGCCGTCGCGGAGGCCCTGCAGGATCAGGTCGACGTTCGCCTTCACGTCCTGCTGCTTCATCGACTTGCCGAGGTTCAGGCCGATGATGTAGTTGGCGCGGTCGTCCACCGACTCCGGCTTGGGACGGGCGGCGCCCTGCGCCGGCTGCTGCGTGGTGTTTTGGGCATGCGCCGCTCCCGCCAGGGCGGCAAGGAGGACGAGGGAAAGAACCTTCTTCATGGCATTCTCCAAAGTTGGGGTCGGCAACGCCGGCGGAACGACCCGGCGGCTCGAACGGAGAATCTTACCTCAATCGCGCGAATCGTCGTCCGTGCGCTGACGCCGGGAACGCAGGCGCGACCAGGCGGCCCGCAGCTCGCCGGCCTCCTCGGAGGACAGGCCCACCGGCGCGAGGAGGTCGTCGTCCTGGCGGCGCAGCAGCTCTTCGGCCGGGGTGCCGGTGCGGATCTCCTGGTCGAGGCGCTCGAGCCGGCCGCCCGGTGAGGGCTCTTCGAGGGGGAGGGGGAGGAGGAGCTTCTCGATCTCCGACGGCACCAGCTCGAGGACGCCGCCGCCGTAGTGCCTCCCCTCCAGCTCGGCGCAGAGGGCGGTCAGGCTGTTGACGAACGAGAAGACCAGGTCCTCCGGCTCCGTCTCCTTGGCACGCACGCGGTAGGCGGTGTCGGTGGTGAAGGCGCCGAGCCGGTTCGAGATCAGCCGCGGGAAGTGGTGGCAGCGCTTGAGCATCCCCACCGAGGTGGCGTAGACCGAGGGGACGCTGTACCACGGCTGGCGGATGCGGCACTTGTAGCGCTCGGGGAGCCCCTCGGCGGCGCCGCGCTCGAGATACCCGCGCACCGCCGGCGGCAGGTCCGCCAGCTCCTCGCGGGTGAACCAGAGGAAGTTGCTGGGCAGGCCCGCGCGCCGGTTCCCGACGTGGGTCTCCTCGTCGTAGATCACCCCGGGCACGTGCTCGCTGCGGCCGAACATGGGGAAGGCCCAGGCGCCGAGCCCGTGGCGCTCCACCTCGCCGTCGGACACTAGGAAGAACTTGTTGGCGCCGGTGACGATGCCGATGTCGACGTCCGCCACCTCAGCGAAGCGGCGGACCCCCGGCAGGCCGGCGGCGGCGGTGAGGACCTCCCGCTCCCGCCGCGACAGCAGCGCCGGCATCCACTTGCCCGACAGGACCGGCCCCCCCAGCGGCGCCCAGTCGGCCGTCCGGAAGAGATCCTCCGGGTCCTGGTCGAGAAAGGACTCGGCGCGGGTGGGGATGATGGCGATCCTCCCCGGCTCCTCCGAGGTCCCGAGCTCCCGCTTCTCCGCCAGCAGCAGCACCGCCCCCTGGAGCACGCCGTCGAACCAGAGCTCCTGCGGGTCGAAGAGCAGCACCCGCGAGCACTGGCCGGCGAGAAAGGTGCGCAGCGACTGCGCATGGAGCACGTGGAGCAGCTCGGCCGGCAGCACCATGGCGAGCCGTCCCCCCGGCCGCAGCAGCGCCAGCGCCGCGGCCACGAAGGGCACCCACGCGTTGACGTGGCGGGTGAAGGCGAGGCCGAGCGACCGGAAGATCCGCTCGGCGATCTCCTGGGACTCCGGGGAAAGATACTGGTAGCGGATGAACGGGGGGTTGCCCACCGCGGCGTCGAAGACCGGCGGCCCGCCGAGGCGCTCCAGCGACCAGGAGAGGAAGTCGCGGACGTGGACCTCGGCTCCGGGGATCCGCTCCGCCGCCGCCTGCGCCTTGCCCGCCTCGGCCGGATCGATCTCGAAAGCGGTTACCGTCGGGAGGCGGGCCAGGGGGCGGGGGGCGTCCGCCGGCAGCAGGGTGGCGAGGCGGGCGAGGAACACCCCGTCGCCGCAGCTCGGCTCGAGCAGATGGCGCGGCGCGATGCCCAGCGCCCAGCGTAGAAGGAATGACGCGATCTCCGGCCGGGTGTAGTACCCGCCCCGGAGCTTGACCTCGGATTCGTCGGCCTTGAACTTCACGGAGGCGGATTGTACCCGGATTCGAGCCCGGTCCGGCGCCGGCTGACGGTTCGCTTTGTCCGGCGCAGGAGACGCGGCCGGGATCCTCTAGGCGGCCGCGGAGTCGCTTCGGGCGGGCGCGCCTCCGGAGGTTGCCGGAGCCGGGCGCAGGCGGCGGGCTTCGCCATAGGGATAGAAGGCGATGACCTCGCCCTCGCGGTTCCTCTCCTGCATCCCCTGCCAGAACCCGGGGTCGAACAGCTCGCCGTGGCGGGCGAGGAAGGCGTCGCGCAGCGCCCCCTCCAGCCCGAGGAAGGTCCGCAGCTCCTCGGGGAAGACGTCGTGCTCGCCGACCGAGAACCAGGGCTCGGCGGCCATCTCGTCCTCGTGATGCCGCGCCGCCGGGAAGGGCCGGAAGCGGCAGGAGGTCAGGCTCGCCAGCTCGTCATAGTCATAGAAGACGACCCGGCCGTGGCGCGTCACGCCGAAGTTCTTGAGCAGGACGTCCCCCGGGAAGATGTTGGCCGCGGCCAGGTCGCGCAGGCAGCGCCCCCAGTCGTCGACCGCAGATAGCGCAGACAGCGCGGATAGCGCCGCCCCCTCCCGCTCGGGACCCGCCTCGGCCGCTTCGGCGAGGAAGACGTCCAGCGGCGTGACCCGGCGCTCGACGTAGGCGTGGCGCACCACCACGGTGTCCCCCTCGATCCCCACGTCCTGCGAGGAGGACTGGAGGATCTCGGACAGCAGCTCCTCCGAGAAGCGGGCGCGGGGGAAGCTCAGATGCTCGAACTCCTGGAAGTCGACCAGCCGGCCGACCCGGTCCTGGGCCAGCACCTCCCGGTACTTCTCCATCACCTTCTCGCGCGTCGTGTTCTTGGACGGAGGGAAGCGGTCCTTGATCACCTTGAAGACGAACGGATACGAGGGGAGGGTGAAGACGTCCATCACCAGGCCGCGCCGGCCGCGGGCGGGGACGAACAGGTCGTCCGACCGGGCGATGTGATGCATCAGGTCGCGGTAGAACTCGGTCTTGCCGTGCTTGGTGTAGCCGAGGGAGATGTAGAGCTCCGAGATCCGCTTGCGGGGGAGGATCGAGCGCAGGAAGCCGATGACCTCGCGCGGGCTCTCGACGTCGGCATGGAAGTACCAGCGCGCGAAGCTGAACACGACGCTGGTCTCGTCCTCGGTGTGGAGGACGGCGTCCACCTCGATGCCGGAGCGGCCGTTAGTCATGGCGAGCACGACCGGCCGCACCTCCTCTCCGCGGCGCGCCCGGCCGATGACGTAGGCCCCCTTGTTGCGGATGAACACCGGGCGCAGCACGTCGAGCGCCTGGATGTCCTCGCTGCCGAAGGCCTCCCGGAGCCCCCGCTGGACGCGCTCCGCCGCCAGCGCCGCGTCCCCCTCGAGGTCGCGGAACGATGTCCGGAAGCCGGCGTCCTCCAGCACCTTGCGGATCACGGCGGCGTCGATGCGCCGCACCGCGTACATGCGGGCGCTCGCCATCTCCCAGCCGCGGTAGGGGAGGGGGAAGTCGTCGGCCACGTAGTCGATGGCCGGGTCGACGCCGGTGCGCGGGAAGACCAGCCGGGTCAGCGAGTTGAAGAAGGTCTGGGCGAGCTCGAAGTCGTTGCGGCCGATGATCTCCCGGGTGTAGGCCTCCTTGAGGGCCGTCCAGGTCTCGCGGTCGGCGAAGCGGTCGCCCAGCGGCTCACGCAGGGCGTCGCAGGTGCGGTGGATCGCCCGCGGGTGGAGGTCCATCCGCTCCACCGTGTCCTGGCGGATCCCCAGCCAGTCGCAGCGCTCGAAGCGCTGCCGCACCCGCTGGGTGATGGCGCGCAGCCGGAGCTGGTGCTCGTCGAACGCCCAGTGGATGATGTCGGCCGCGCGGCTGGCCGCGAGATTCGTGCTCTGGAGGTCCATGCCGGGTCTTCGCTCCCGGCGCCCTTCCTATGCAAGAGGGAGACCTCGGAGAGGTCAGCGGCCTTCCCTGGCGGCGTCGAACTCGCGGTCGAACCCGGGGAGGATCGCCTTGACGAAGGCGTTCGACACCAGGCGGACGATGACCTCCCAGGTGCTGGTGTCGGGGTCCGAGATCGGGCCCGAGATGTCGGCGACGGTGGCGACCTCGTCGCGCGGCCGGTTGTCCAGAATGTTGGCCAGGCCGCCCGCCACCTTCTCATAGATCTTCTTGAGGACCGGCTTCTCCTTGTCCTGCTCCGGGTCGTAGACCTTGACGTCCTTGATCAGCGGCTTGACGTAGCCGTCGATCCGCCCGTTCTTGACCTTGATCTCGGAGTAGACGGAGAAGGTGCCCTCGGCGACGTCCAGCTTGCCGTAGGCGCGCAGCAGCTCGTTCATCGACGGCAGCGAGGCGCCCTCGATCGCCACGTTGAGGTCGAAGTCCGGCCCGGAGCCCTCCTCCCGGAAGGTGGCGGTGGCGCTCGCGGCACCGCTCCCCATGAACCGGCCGGTGAGCTTGGCGGTCGCCGGGCCCTCGCGGAAGCCGCTCGACACGTTGGTTACCGTAAGGTCCGCGCCGTCGACGAACACCCGGTACGGGCGGTCGGCGTTGCGGTTGACCAGGCCGAGGACGCTGTCGGCGAGCTCGAGGCGCTCGATGTGTACCGGCATCGGCGGCTGGTCGTCCTGGGCGGCCTCGGAGACCTCGGCAGCGCGCCGCTTCTCGGCGCCGGCGGTGGCCGCGCTGTGGGTGTAGTCGAGCTTCAGGCCCTGGATGGTGACGTCGGCGATCCGCGCCTCCCGGTGCTTGGGGCTGTACTCGAACCGGCCGCGCGAGCCCAGAATGCCGCCGTCGACGTCGAGGTTGGCGCGCGAGCCGAGCACGTCGAGGCGCTCCAGCGGCACCTTCTCCAGCTCGTAGACGACGTGGAAGCCGGGATGCGGCTTGGACAGGAAGTCGGCGTGCCCCTCGATGACGCCGCGGCCGGTGCCGAAGAGCACCCCGTCGGTACGCACCGGCGAGGGGTAGACCCCCTCGTCCGAGCGGATGTTGCGGATGTTCTCGGCGGAGAGGTTCCAGCGGGTGATCTCGAGCGGCCGCTCCGGGTCGTGGTCGACGTAGGTGATGGCGCCGTCCCGTACCTGGACGAGGTTGAACTTCAAGGGATAGATCGACTGCAGCGCGTCCTGCCACCCGCGGTCCTCGACATTGAGCTCGTCGCGGTCCTCCTGCCGGAGCTGCGGCAGGTTGATGTGGATGCGCGGCTGTTCGAACACGGCGTTGGCCACCAGGTGGAGGCGGAGCAGCTCGCGCCACTGGACGCTCGCCGTGAGCCGCGGGATGTCCGCCACCGCCGGCTCGGGGTGGGCCTGCTGGCGGATGACGGCCCCCTCCAGGGTGAGCGCCAGCCCGAACGGGTTGAGGTGGGCGCCCGCCAGGGTGACGGTGTAGCCGTGCAGCCGCTGGTTGATCTTGGCTTCGAGGGTGCGGCGGAGGTATTCGTCGAAATGCTGGGCGATGACCGCGATCAGGAGGAGGACGGCCGCCGCCAGGACCCACCCGAGGAGGGTCCGCTGGGTGACCGGCCGCTCGGGGCGCGTCTCGCGGGGACCGGAGTCGCTGATCCGCCGCGGCCCCTGCCGGACCGGCTCGTCGCTGTGGTCCCGCTCGGCTTCAGCGGGTTTGCGTGGCAACAACTGCATGACATCCACCGGCGCCCACATGTGCGGGGCCGGCCATAGAGAACCAGCAATATCGTTGCCAACTCTCCTTTTCCTTCTTCTGTAGGGGCGGGGCTTGCCCCCGCCCGGGAAGGGGCATGCCCCGCCCTGCATCATCTATATAGAATGGGGCCATGGACGGGACCCGCAGACAGGACATCCGCCCGGGCCTGGAGGTCGAGATCGTCCTCAAACAGGATCAGGCGACCGGCAAGAGGACGCGCGGCATTGTGCGCGAGATCCTCACCCCCTCGCCGACCCACCCGCACGGCATCAAGGTGCGGCTGACCAGCGGCGCGGTGGGGAGGGTCAAGGCGATCCTGACGAAGGGAAAGGAAACCCCCGGGCCGGCCACTACGTAGAGAGGCCCCGGGGGGATCTCTCCGTGACGACCATGACCGCATCCGAACAGCCGGCCCAACCCATCCTGCCCCTCCTGGAGGAGGGCGCCGGCGAGATCACGCCGCCGCTCCCCTCCATCGCTGACGGCGTCGAGCACCTCCTCGACCCGCGCCACGTCACCCTCTCCCGGATCGTCCGCTGGCTGGGGGCGGGGGCGGTCTCGCTGGGCTCACTGGTGCCGCTGGGCTCCATCGTCTTCTTCGCGTCGATCCCGGGGTGGGTGACGGGCATCCTTCCCTTGCTCTGGGTTGTCGGTACGCTGGGCCTGGCCTGGAGCGCCCACCGCTGGCCCGTGATCGAGCACCGGCATGCTTCCTATAAGGTGGACGACAACGGCATCCAGATCCGCCAGGGCGTCGTCTGGCGTAAAGAGATCAATGTCCCCCGCTCCCGGGTCCAGCATACCGATGTCTCGCAGGGCCCCCTCGAGCGCCGCTTCGGGCTCGGCACGCTGGTGATCTATACGGCGGGGACCGATCACGCGAAGATCGAGCTGCACGGGCTGGATCACGCGACGGCGCTGGCGATCCGCGATCACCTCGTGCATGGGGAAGGCGATGCCGTCTGAACCGGCCGACTCCGCGGTGGCCGACCGGCGGCTGCACCCGCTCTCCATCTTCTTCGGCTTCGCGGCGCAGATCCCAAAGCTCGTCCTGCCGGGAGTCTTCGTCCTCTTCTCGGCCCGCTCCTCGCAATGGGCTGAGTGGCAGCTCTGGGCGATGCTGCTCCTCATCCCCTACACCCTCGTCGCGGTCGGCCGGTACATCACCCTTCGCTACCGTTACGAGCCGCACGAGATCGTGATCCGCACCGGCCTCCTCTTCCGCAACGAGCGGCACATCCCCTATTCGCGCATCCAGAACCTCGATGCCGTGCAGAACGTGCTGCATCGCCTGGCCGGTGTGGTGGAGGTGCGCGTGGAGACGGGCGGCGGCCAGAAGGCCGAAGCGACGATGCGGGTGCTGCCGGTCGCCGCGTATGAGGAGATGCGGCGGCGGGTGTTCGCGGGGAAGGCGGCGGAGGCCGTCGCCGAGGGGGAGGCGGCCGAATCCGTCCCCGTCCCGGCGTCCACGCCGGAACGCACCCTCCTGCGAATGCCGTTGCATGATCTGCTGATCTGCGGCTTCATCGAGAACCGGGGCATCGTGATCATCGGCGCGGGTTTCGGTCTGCTCTGGGAAGCGGGGCTGATGGACCGCCTGATGGGCCGGTGGCTCCGCGTCAACGGGCCGGGCGGCGGGTTGCCGGAGTGGTTCGGCGGCGATGCCCCGGGGGGCGGGTTGTCGGCCGCCGTGGTCAAGGCCTTTCTGGGCCAGGGCGAGCTCCCCTTGACCCGGATCGCGCTGGCCCTCACCGCGTTCGCCGGCATCCTCCTGCTCATCCGGCTCCTGTCGATGATCTGGGCGTTGCTCCGGCTGTACGGCTTCAGGATCGTGCGCGCCGGCGAGGACCTCCGCACCGAATACGGTCTCCTGACCCGGGTCGTCGCGACCATCCCCCTGCGCCGGATCCAGACGCTGACGATCCGCGAGGGGCCGCTGCACCAGCTCTTCCGGCGCGCCGCGGTGCGGGTGGAGACCGCTGGCGGAGGTGGGGGCGGAGATGGTGAGGAGGAATCCACCGCCAAGCAGCGCGAGTGGCTGGCGCCGCTCATCCATCGCGACGCCCTGCCGGGCTTTTTGCGCGAGGTGCTGCCGGAGGCCGATCTCTCGACGGTCGAATGGCGGCCCGTCGAGCCCCGGGCCTTTCGCCGGCACCTCAAGAAGTCGCTCATCGCCGACGTCCTGATCGCGCTGCCGTTCGTCCTGATGTTGAAATTCTGGACCCTCGCCCTGCTCGCCGTCTTCATCGCCTGGTCCGTCGTCGCCGCGCACCTCTACGTCCGGCATCTCGGATGGGCCGTGATCGATGGCGCGGTCCTCTTCAGAAGCGGCTGGCTCTGGCGGAGGGTGAGCGTCGCGCGCTTCGCCAAGATCCAGGCGGTGACGATCCACGAATCCCCCTGGGACCGCCGCGCCGCCATGGCGCGCGTCCGGGTGGACACCGCCGGCGCCCGTGGCGAGGCGCAGCGCGTGGACATCCCCTACCTGGCCCGCGATACCGCGCGGGCCCTCTACGAGCTGCTGTCGGGCCAGGCCGCGCAGACGGCGTTCCGGTGGTGATAGCCGATCGTTGACTTTCTGTAATGATTAATATATAAGACTGGCTATTCGGCCCGCCTCTACGGTGTCTGAAAGAGAGGAGGAGCCATGAGGCCGCAGTCTGTCCGGGGACCTCCGGAGCACTCCCGATCCCCTCGTCGTTCCGCCGAGATCCCGATCGACCTGTCCGTTCTTTGGAGGTACCGACATGCTGCTTCTCTACGACAGCAAATGTTCGATCTGCAGGAGCCTCGCCTACAAGATCCACTTCCTGACCGAGAGCAATGTCGAGATCGAGTCGCTGCACAGCCCGAACGCGGAGACGGTGCTCAGCCGGTTCTACCCGCAAGGTTGGCAGCATGACTTCTACGTCGTCCACAACGGCACCTGCAGAAAGGGCCTGCGGGCGCTGCCGAGCCTGATGCGCTCGGTCGGCCTGAAGCGCATGGCGTCGCTGGTGTCGGAGTATGGTTCCTACAAGCTTGCTCCCAAGGCCTGCGGCGCCACTGATGCCAACGGCAACGGCGACGGCGTGGTGGCGCCGAAACGCAACTTCCTGAAACTGGCGGCGATGACGCCGGTGGCCTACGGCCTTTCGCACCTCCGGCTGGAGAACCCTTTCGAGGAGCGTGACAGGCCGAAGCTGGACCTCTCGGTGCACGTCGCGGAGGTGGAGATGACCGGTCCGGGCGAGTTCCGGGTCAAGGCCTACCGCTGCGACAACTGCGGCCGGGTGCCGGCGCCGGACAAGGGGCTGCCCGCGGGAGCCTCGAAGCGTCTCCTGGACCAGGTGATGCTCGCCGAGGACTCCATCGACGGCTTTGCGCAGAAGGGGTTGGGGACTGCCAACTTCAAGGTGCAGCGCATCGAGTACGAGCGGGAGATGCCCGAGAACGGGAGCCTCTCGCGCGAGAAGCGGCTGGTCCACGCGGCGCTCCTCGACCATCCGGAGTACAACCTCTCGGTCAACATCGGCCAGGGGCGGACGACGATGCTCGCCGGCATGGCGCGGCACGACCTGCCGCTGCCCATGCTCGACTACCTGATCTTCCGGCCGGACACCGAAGAGGACGTGGTGACCCACCTGGCCGCGTACCGGTCGGGCCTCCTGGAGCTTGCCAAGCTGCACGGCCGGCAGGGCCGCCAGGCGCTCGCCCGGGTGTACCGGGAGATGGCGCAGGGATTCATGGTGATGAGCCGGCGGTTCGACGCGGCCGTGCCCGAGCGCCTGTTGCCGGCGAAGAACGAGATCGTCGTCACCTCCGTCCCGGAGCTCCTCCGGTTCGTTCAGAAGCCGCCTGATCTCCAGCACTCGGAAAAGGCATGCGACTGCTCGTGCTCCTGCAACGTCTGCTGCGGCTGCGGCTGCAGCTTCGGCGTCTGCATCGAGTTCGTCAGCCCCTGTGGCTGTGACTGCTGTCTCGCCTGTGGTTGCGGTTGCGGTTGCTGCCTGTAGCGCTGAAGACCTCTCTCCGGGAGCGCGGCCAGCGCCGCGCTCCCGCACCTCTTCCGGGCGTCCGCCCGGTTCCGCGCCCTACGCCTATTCAGCCGCTTCGAGCATCGCGCGGATCTCGGGATGGGTGGCCGCCTCGACCAGGGTCTGCTTGTGCTCGCCGAGCTTCGCGCCGGACTTGAGCAGTAGGCGGACGACCTCGGGGTGGTTCTCGTTGACCGGCCCGAAGATCAGCGGGAAGCCGGCCGGAGCGGCGTTCGGATCGGCGCCGGCCTTGAGCAGGGCCTCGCACATCGCGAGGTTGCCGACGCGCGCCGCCTCGGAGAGCGGCGGCACCTCGTAGTCGTTGGCCGTCTTGACGTCGGCGCCGGCCTCCGCGAGGGCGGTGACGAACGCGGCATCCCCGGAATCGACCGCCTCGAAGACGAGCGACTTGCCCCCTTCCCCCATCGGCGCGTTCTTCGCGTCCGGCTTCACGCCGAAGGCGAGCAGCGACTGGAGGACCGCGAGCTGCCGCCGCTCGGTGGCGACCCACAACGCCGTGCGTCCCGAATCGTTCCGGACGGAGGGGTCGATGCCGGCGTCGAGGAAGAGACCCACCCGCGCCACGTCGCCCTCGGCGACCTTCTCCAGGAAGGCCTCCGGCGTGAACGGGATCCCCTCCTTCTCGAGCTGAGCACGGGCGCCGGCCTGGTCGCTCCAGGCGGGAGGCGCGGCCATCAGCAGCAGAGAGGCGAGCGAGAGCACGGCCGCGACGATGAGGGTCTTCATGGGGATCTCCTTCCATTGGCAAGCTATCCGAGAACCCTCGGAGGTGCAAGCGGAGGGCTCGGGCGAGGCTCCGTAGCGCTTCCCTGCGGGAGGGAAGCGCTACGGAGCGACTTCGAAGCGTTGAGGAGCGGCACCGTAGTGTTTCCCTGCGGTCGGGAAACGCTACGAAGCGACTTTGGAGCCTTGAGGAGCGGCGCCGTAGTGGTACGGAGCCGTCCCTCAACGCTTCCCTGCGGGAGGGAAACGCTACGGAGTGACTTCGAAGCGTTGAGGAACGACGTCGTAGTGGTACGGAGCGGACCCGTAGCGTTTCCCTCCGAAAGGGAAACACTGAGGAGTGACTTTGAAGTGCTCAGGAATGGCATCGTAGCGTTTCCCTCCGCTCGGGAAGCATTGAGGAATGACTTCGGAGCGTTGAGGAGCCGCGCCATAGTGTTTCCCTCTCGGAGGGAAACACTATGGCGCCACGCTGAAGTATTGAGGAACGGCGCCGTAGCGTTTCCCTGCGGCCGTGAAACGGTGAGGAACCGCCATAGAGCGTGAGGGAAGGAGCGGCGGGGGCTCCCGTGCCCGGGAGGAAAAGATGGAGGAGATGGAGGAGAGCTTCTAAGCCTCGCCGGAGCCGTTCTCCGGCGCCGCCTTACGTTTCCGGCCGCGGAACGGCTGCATGCCGAACGCGGCCAACCTCTCCGAGTCCGGGCCGTAGTGCTCCGAAATTCCGGTCCGCAGCAGCGCCGCCGTCCGGTCCGCCTGGTCTCTGAGGCCGCCGAATTCGCGAGTCAGCTCCTGGCGCTCCGCCTCCAGAGCTGCCTGCCGCTGGATGATCTCCTCGGCCCGTTCGAGAGTCCCTTTCAACTTGCCGCGGAGGGATTCGAGGTGCGGAAGCTCCCCGGCATGAGCCTCCAAGGGAGGAAGCAACCGCCGCCACCTGTCCAACGTCTCGTTCTTCTTTGGAGGCATGCCTCTCTCCTTTCTCGGTGGTCCAGCAAGGACGCTGGGCCTCTCTCCGGTTCTGCGTGGGAGGGGGAGATCTTACCTCTGTAGGCGGAAGAGGGATAGGGGCGTCTCACGAGGGCAGTGCTTCTCGGAGTCTGTTGACAAGCCTACAGGGCCGGCGTAGCATTTAGACGGCATAGATGAAGCCGCGAAAGCGATAGGATCTCTCTCCGGAATAACAGGGTACCAAGATGATAGATTCTTCCAATACCCATGAGCGCTATGTCACCGATGGAGCCGGCAACCGGATTGGCGTCATCCTGACCCTGGATGAGTATTCGCAACTGATGGAAGCCGCCGAAGAGTTGGAGGCCATCCGCGCTTTCGACGATGCAAAGGCCAGTGGGGATGAGGCGATCCCGTTCGAGCAGGCGGGCCATGAAGTGCAACCCGGGGAGCGAGATCCTCTCGGGAATCTCGTGGGTCTCCTACGCCACCGGGCCAACAGCGAGCCGGTGAGCGTCGAGGAGATGGGCGAGGCGATCCGGGCCAGGGCGGCCGAGAAGTATGGTGACCGGAAGGGCGGTTGACTGTATTGACGGAGTTTTGTTTGAGGGAAGGGGTCAGGTGGAGCTCTCAAGTCGTCTGCGCGAAATCGAGCACGAGATAGATTCCAAGATTCGCGGTCTGGAAGTTTGGCAAGCGCCGAGAGCCGAAGTTCTTGAGCATCTTGTATATACATATCGAGACCTCATTGAAGAGGCCTTCATGCGGCTACTGCATGCGAGGACCTTCGGCCTTCCGCCTGACGAAGCCTTCTACCTTGAGAACCGGGGGAGAAACGGTATGCTCTGGGCGCTTAAGTGGGCTTCGGAATACTGCCCGGAGAGTGGAAAAGCCCACCTGAGGTCGCCCGACGATCTCATGGAGTTAGTGCGTCTTGGTGGAGTGTACGAGGTCTTCGTAGATGCTTTGAAGTACGCCGGTCGAGGTCTGGTCACCATCCATGTGGAGGAATCGTCCAAAATCATTACCTGTTATGAAGGCTCGCCGGCTACAGCATTTGATGCGAGTATCGTTGATCGAGAGAGGATTGTCTCACCTCAGATGCCGCATGTGTCATTGACTGAGGATGGTGATCGGATAACAACGCGATGGACAGCAGGGGATTACCGCAAGATAACAAAAGAGTTGGCGCAGTATGGGGCAAGCGAAGAGAATGCAATTGTTGTGGACCCAGAATTTGCCTTAGCAGCTGGTATGTCTAATCTCTCGGTGCCGCAGCCGACAGTTGTATGGGTGAATCGACCCGCCGACGCGCCGGGCTGCCATGTTTTTGATGATCTTGTCTTGCCGGTCGTTATGGATTCCAAGGTGAAGTGGCAGCTGGTCTCGTTGCTTGAAAATCCGGTAATCAAGGTTGGGGAGAGATATTGCGCCTTGTCATCCGATCTGAGAGCGATATCGGAGATTGACGACTACATGCTGCGGCTGGCAGCTAGGGTTGACCAGCGGCAGTATAGTCTCGCTTCCGTTCGGCGGGAAGAGCGGATGCTCGCGATCTGCCGACGTGCGCTTGAACAAGCTTCGCCGCCATGGGCTGTTGAAGAACAAGTGCGTTATAAGAAGCCCACTCAAGAGGCCGACATTCTCGCGAAAAGAGGCGCTGATAAAATTGCAATCGAGCTGAAGTCGACCCTTCGACCAGAGACACCGTGGGAGGTCTTTAAGAGAAATCAAGACCTAGTCAAGGGCGTGAAGCAAGTCAAGAGGCTGATCGATAGGTCCGTCGCCGAACGTGGATTTCTAGTGACGGATGGGTATCGAGGCGATTATGTCTGTTGGGCAGAGGCTTTGGCTAACGAGGTTCCCATCGGAAACTTATATGATTTGGATATCATTGCCGAAGATCCGTCTGGGGCGCTACGCCGCTTGAAGGATCTGGTTGGCATTCCGACCGCCGATATTAGGATACCTGAAGGCCTCCCCGACCGAGAAGAAAATCTGTTCGAGTGGACGTTGCGACTGGTGGATAGGAAATCGCCGGATCATCCTGGCTAAGATCTCTTCTCGGCGGTATTGAGGCGAGGGCGGCTGAGCCTGGTTAGTCCTCGTCTGGATTGAAAGATTCCTCCTGTCCTTCGCTAACCCGAGAGGCTGTCTTAAGTACCCGGGCCTCGGAGACTACGAGCCCTCCCCGAGCCGTGGCACGACGAACCACTGCAATAAAGGCTTCATCATGGTGCCGGGCGATGATGCTGCGGACGGACTTTAAGGCCCCCAGGAACAGGTCTGCCAGGTCTCTGGCGACGAGGCTGCCTCGGATGATGAACAGCTTCCCGCCGTTCTCAAGGGTCGCGCGCACGGCAACCGTGTCGCGCCGTATATTGCTGTCGTGCGAGAGTCCTATCCAGCCACGCCGAGCGATAAAAGACAACCACTCCTCGTCCGGCACGTTCGCTTCCTGGAAGTGATCACAATAGCGTTCCACCAATAGCCCACCCTCCCTCAGTGCGCCGGGAACGATCTTCCCGAGGTCACGGTCGGTGAAGAAGATGGGCTCAGGCAGCGAGGGGCGCTTCGTACCGGATGGCCTCTTCAACCTCGAAGACCTCTAGGTCATAGTCCTCTGCCAGTTCAGAGATGGACTCGCCGGCAGTGAAACGCTCAGCAATGATCGAGGTTTTGATGGCTTTCCGTTCAACGACCGGCCGGCCGAAGGCGATCCGAGGGTTGATGGCGAGGAGCCTCGGCGAATGGGGCTGGTCCGGGCGGGTCAAGGGGAACATGCGGATGGGCGCCCCCGCCACATCCCATTCAATGCGTTCCAGGTAGGCGCTCAGGATCTCCGGCATCGCGCCCTGCCCGCCACGGCCGACGTTGACGAGGGAGTCGAGGTGCTGAAGAAAGACGTTACCTCGGGTCGCCCGTAGCTCCGGGCTGAGGAGGACTCTTTCGATGCCGAACTGTTCCTGAGCGTAGGCGAGAGCCGTCCGGATCTCCTTCATCTTCACCTGGTACTGCTTGCGCAGAGCGAGGAGGAC
>DASPJI010000637.1:0-25370 GCA_035628695.1 Thermoanaerobaculia bacterium
GGTCGACACCCGGCACGTCGGCGACTTCACCGTCTGGATCGGCGACGGCATGGTGGACTGGAACCAGCCGGTGACGCTGGTGGTGGACGGCAAGAAGGTCTGGGAGGGGGATCTCGACCCGGACCTCCACCTCTGCCTCGCCCAGGCTGCCCGCACCCGCGACTTCGACCGCCTCCGCTGGGCCGGCCTGCGGGTCGACGACGACCGCCGCGTCTCCGTCGTCACGGCCGAGACGGAGCTCCCCTCCCTCCTGCCCGATTAGCCCGGGAAGAGGCCGGGGGGTGTCCCGCTCCCGGCCTCTCGCGCACCATCCCTAGTAAGGGCAGCGATCCAGTCCAGACGAAGTTTCTGGAATTGCTCTTCGTCTAACGAACAGATCCACCGGTTTGGCATGGGGAACTCGCCGCGAGGCGAAGACGCCAGGCCGGGGATCTTCCGCAGGGTCGCTACCGATGGGGGCCAGATTCTGACTGTACAGGCTGAGAACCGCCTTCCGCGGAGTTCCGTTCCGCACCTTCCTCCCGGCCGGGCCCCGCCCGCCGCCCTCCAGGTCTGCGTCATCCGACGACCCAAGAAACACAAAAATGGGGGGTATTATGTACCGTTTCAAAAATAAAAGAAGTGTGTTCGCCGCCTTCGTCCTGCTCTTGACAGCCTCCACCCTGCCGCTCGCCGCGGTCACCGTCCGCCAGATGAACCTGGAAGAGATGGTCGACAACGCCGACAAGATCTTCCGCGGCACCGTCCTCGACGTGCGCGAGACCACGGTCAACGCCGGCGGCGGCGAGCTGCCCGTCGTGGTCTATCGGCTGCGCGTCGATGAGTCCTTCAAGGGTTCCTACCAGACCGTCAAGGGAATCCAGGTCGCCGAGGTCCGGATGCTCGGCAAGCTCAAGACCGCCACCTCCACCGGCTCCAAGGTGCGTTTTCAGGGCTTCATCCCCGAGCTGCCCAACCTGCAGGTGGGCCATGACTACCTGCTCCTCACGACCGCCAGCAGCGCCATCGGCCTGTCGACCACCGTCGGCCTCGGCCAGGGCCGCTTCGAGCTGAGCGGCAAGGCGGGCCAGGAGGTCGCCATCAACGGCAACAACAACCGTGGCCTGTTCGGCGATCCGCTCGCCGAGGGCTCGAGCCGGGCAGCCGCGCCGCCGGAGGGACCGCTGCCCTACACCTTCCTGGCGAACACCATTCGCGGACTCGTCGGCTGAGCACGGAGGACATCATGAAGAGAACCATGTTCCGTAGCTTCGTGTTCGCCGCCGCCACCGCTCTGCTCTCCCAGGCGGCCTTCGCCGCCGGCCCGCTCGAGATCTGCAACCCCGGCCAGCCCTATCGCTGGGCCGCCGGCGGCGTCAACATCCCGTGGAACCCGGACCAGGGCGGCCTCGGACCGCTGACCAACGCCCAGGCGATCGACCTCGTCGCCGACGCCTTCCAGGGCTGGGGCGACATCCCGACGGCCACGACCACCTATCTTCAGGGGGCGGCGCTGGCGGTCGACGTCGATGACACGAACTTCGTCCCCTACTTCTTCTCCGACGCCCCGGACGGCGTCTCGGCCATCGTCTTCGACGAGGACGGCGCGATCTTCGACCTCCTCTTCGGCCCCGGCTCCGGCGTCCTCGGCATCGCCGGCCCCGAGTGGGGTGACATCCCCACCTGCACCATCACCGAGGGCTTCGCCTTCCTCAACGGCGGCGCCTTCGGCGACCCGGTCGAGGCCTTCGACGTCACCTTCCACGAGTTCGGCCACTACCACAACCTGGCGCACTCGGTGGTCAACGGGCAGATCGCCGCGCTCGGCGACTACTCCGGCCCGACGCCCCATGACACCTTCCCCATCGGCTCGCTGGTGAACCTGATCGAGACGATGTACCCCTTCTATCTGGGCCCCCCCGCCGGCATGGGCACGCCGCACCGGGATGACATCGCCAGCCTGTCGCAGCTCTATCCCACGGCGAGCTTCGCCAGCACCACCGGCACCATCACCGGCCGGATCTTGGGCCCGAACGGTACGACGCAGCTCACCGGCGTCAACGTCATCGCCCGCAACGTCGCCGACCCGTTCGCCGACGCGGTGTCGGCGATCTCGAGCGACTTCACCGACACCTATACCCAGGGCGCGCCGGGGGTGGGCGTCTACACCCTGCGCGGCCTGACGCCGGGAGCCCAGTACGCCGTCTACGTCGACGAGATCCTCGCCGGCGGCTTCAGCACGCCGCCCCTGTTCCCGCTGCCCGGGCCCGAGGAGCTCTACAACGGCGCGAGCGAGTCGTCCAACGGGGCGACCGACAATCCGAGCGCCTTCACGGGCGTCGCCGCGGCGGCCGGGGCGACGGCGAGCAACATCAACATCATCTTCAACGCCCCGGCGCCCAACACGCCGCTGCCGGTGGGAGATGACAGCTCCGTGGAGCTCTTCCTGCCGTTCACCTTCGAGATCTGCGGCCAGCCGTTCAACTCCGTCTACGTCAACGGCAACGGCAACCTGACGTTCGGTGTCCCCAATGAAGACTTCAGCGAGTCGATCGACGAGTTCCTGGCGGGCCCGCCGCGCGTTGCCGGCCTGTGGGACGACCTGAACCTCGACGGCGGCGGCTCGGTCTTCTTCCAGCAGAGCTCGAACACCTTCACCGTCACCTACCAGAACGTGCCGGAGTACCCAGCCACCGGCGCCAACACCTTCTCGATCCAGCTCAAGCGCTCGTCGAACCATATCGACATCAACTACGGCACGCTGACCGCGACCGACGGCCTCGCCGGTGTGAGCTGCGGCGGCGCCATCACCTCGGGCTTCGAGCGGGCCACCAACCTCACCAGTGACAACGGCACCAACGACCTCAAGAAGCAGCCCGCCATCTTCGAGCTGTTCGGACCGGGCAACCTCAACGACCTCAGCGGCAGGTCGGAGAAGTTCAACGCCAAGACCCGCTTCGCCGACGAGTTCGAGCACAACGACACGCTGGCCCACGCGGAGGACGTCAGGCTGCCCTTCCACACCGAGGACGTCGACGACTTCACCGAGATCTCTCCGGAAGGCGATGACGTCGACTTCTTCGAGTTCAGGGTGAAGGAGGGGGACATCCTCGCGATCGAGGTGGTCCGCGGCAACCTCGACACGGTGCTCGGCCTCTTCGACGCCGACACCGGCGACCTGCTCCTCGCCGACGACGACGGCGGCAACGGCCTGCTGTCGCGGCTGCTGGTGCAGGTGCCCGCCGGCTTCGACGAGCTCGCCGTGGCGGTCTCGACCTACCCCGACGTCGACTTCACCGGCGCCGGCGAGGGCAGCGGCCGCTACGTGCTGCAGATCACCAAGTACGAGGGCACCGTCCTCGCCGCCGGTGACGACACGTCCACCCCGCTCCCGCTCGGCTTCACCTTCCCCTACCAGGGGGGCCAGTACACCAGCGTCTTCGTCAACTCCAACGGCAACCTGACCTTCAACGCGGGGGACGCCGACCTCTCCGAGACGGTGCCGGAGTTCCTCGCCGGCGCTCCGCGCATCGCTCCGCGGTGGGACGACCTCGACGCCACCGGCGGTGTGATCGTCGCCTCGCCGGACGACGATGACAAGATGACGATCCACTTCGTCAGCGTGCCGGAGTTCTTCTCCACCTCTCCCAACTACTTCTCCGTCGAGCTCGACGAGGACGGCGACATCGAGTTCGAGTACCTCGCCAACTCGCGCACCGACGGCCTCACCGGCATCACCAAGGGCGGCGGCGTGCCCGATCCCGGAGAGGACAACCTCTCCCGGGACGACGAGCACCCCGCCACCGGCACCACCTACGAGCTCTTCTCGACCGCCGACGTCTTCAGCTTCGACCTCTTCTACAGCGACGTGAAGTTCGACGAAGACGATGACGACGACGATGACGACGACGACGATGACCACGATGACGATGACGATGATGATGATGACGACTAGTCGTCGCCTCCCCTGACGGGACCTTCCAGGCGGCGGGCGCGAGCCCGCCGCCTTCTTCCTTCAGGCCGTCTGGACGTTCCTCCCCGCTCATCCGTATACATCTATGAGGGCCGGAAGACCTCCGGCCGAAGCGACAGAAAGAACGACAATCTCCCAGCGGGGGCTGCCGTCGCGGTCTCCGCCCTTTTTTGTCCCTTCCCTGGAAACCTCCACTCCTCGCGGCCGTATCAGCCCCATGACCCGAGCAACCAGAGCGAGCGCCAGCCTCCGAGTCCCGTTCATGCCCATCCTCGCCTTCCTGATCGCCTGCGGCACCGGCCCGGCGGCCACGGCCCCGGCCGACACACGGCCGTTCGACTACGATTCCAAGGCTCCCCTGGATACACGGGTCGTCTCCACCGAGTCCCGCGACGGGCTCACCATCCAGGAGATCGAGTACGCCAGTCCCCGCGGCGGCCGGGTACCGGCCACTGTCATGATCCCGGCCGGAAAGGGCCCCTTCGCCGGCATCCTCCTGATGCATGGAGCTCCGGGCAGCCGCCGGCAGACCTTCAAGGAGGCGGAGGAGTTGGCGCGCGCGGGGGCGGTCACCCTGTCCATCGACGCCCCCTTCGCCCGGCAGGGCCGCCCGGCCGGCGAGATCCTCCGCTTCGACGAGCAGGACCGGGAGGACTCCATCCAGCTCATCGTCGACCTCCGCCGGGGCGTGGATGTCCTACTGGCCCGCTCGGACGTGGACCCGAAGCGCCTCGGCTACGTGGGCGGCAGCTACGGCGGCGCCATGGGCGGACTGCTCGCCGGGGTCGAGAAGCGGATCAAGGCCTACGCGCTGTTCGTGGGGGACGGCGGACTGGTCAGCCATTTCACCGGCGCGGACGACACCAACGGACCGTTGCAGCAGATGCCGAAGGATCGGGCGGACCGCTGGCTCGCGGCCATGCTGCCCATCGAGCCGATCCACTTCGTGGGTCGCGCCGCGCCGGCCCACCTCCTCTTCCAGAACGGCCGGCAGGACACCATGGTGCCCCCCGCCGACGGGCGCGCCTTCCAGGAGGCCGGCAGCGAGCCGAAGACTATCCAGTGGTACGACTCCGGCCACAAGCTGCCGGACGAAGCCCGCGCCGCCCGGCGCCTCTGGCTCGCGGAACGGCTGGGATTGAAGGGTTGACGGGCTGAAGGAAAAGGAGGGAGCGGCGCGGGGCCGCTCCCTCTCGATGGGTCGCTTCAGGCCCTACGGCGTGGGCTTGCGGGACAGGACCAGCGAGAACCGGTAGTTGAGGTCGGGCTCCTGGGTGAACGTGACGCCGTCGGTGGAGCTGTAGGAGTAGCCGTAGATCGGGCCGTCGTCGCCGCGGTCGGTGCCGACCAGCGGCGGAATCCCCGCGACTCCAGGGAAGGGAGTCGTCGTCGGCAGCCGCAGAACCAGGAAGAGGTCCTTGATCGTCCCGTGCTGGATGCCGTTCTGGACGATCGAGCCGAGCGCCACCGGCGACTGGAAGTAGGCCGGGGACAGGTCGTTGTCCTGCCCGACGAAGCTCATCTCCCGCGCGAGCGGGTGGGCGAGGTCGATGGTCGCGGTGGAACCGTTCACCGTGCCCGTCGCCAACATCGCCTCGGCGAAGACCGGGACGGTGGAGGAGTCCACGACCAGGGTGTCGAACTGCATGGCGTGGAACAGCACGTCCTCCCCCGCAGGCACCGCGCCCGTGATCTGTCCCGCGGGCACCCGGACCGCGTAGTAGAGACCGGCGGGCGCATTGCCGCTGACGAAGTTCTCCACGTCACCGAAGTTGGCGATCTGGATGTCCCGGTTGGTGATGAAGTCGACTCCCGTCCGCGGCAGGCCCGGCACGGCGACCTGCGGAATCGCCTGGCCCGAGCGCAGCTCGAGGGCGCCTTCGCCAGGACCGTTGAAAAACTCCTCATTGAAGCTCTGCTGGCCGAAGACCGCGCCGATCAAGGCCGTGGTGTTGAAGGATCCGGCGCCGACGGGGCGGCCGTCCAGTGGCTCGATCCCGATGTTCCAGACTCCCTTGCGGACCGGCAGGACATAGTTGCCGTCCAGGATGTTGAACGAGGGGGAGAGGATGAATTCTTCGCCGGTGATCTCATCCACCGAAACCTGCGTGGTACCGCTGAACGTGCTGGAGAAGATTTTTTGCTCTCCCTGGGTGGCGCTCGCGCGGACCACCGCCCCCGCCACCGGCTGGCTGAGCCCGCCGTGCGTGACGCTCCCCTGGATCAGGCCGTAGGCCTGGTGGAACGCAACGTCTCCCGGCTGGAGCGCGGCCAGTCCGGACGCCGCCGTCCCTTCGGGATAGGTATAGGAGCTCCAGGCGATGTCGTCCTCTTCGAGCGTGCGCGCCGCCAACTCGTGGGCCGGGAGAGTAGGGTTGACGAACGGAAACATGGTGGCTCCATCGCCGTCCGTGTCGCTCACCTGATCGATCACGGAGTGGGAGAGCCCGTGCGAGTGGCCGAACTCGTGGACGGCGACGGCCTCGAAGTCCAACGACCGCTGAACGGTGTCCGCCTCGTCATCGTTGATGGTGAAGCGATAGCCGCGGGCGGCGGTGGTGTTGAACTCGACGTCGTTTTCAAAGATCGTCCCGGCCTCGTAGAAGCCCGCCGGGAACTCGATGTCGCCGTCGTTGTCCACGTCGGCGCAGGTGGCGATGGTAGCGGCAACGTCGGAGTCGCCGTCCTCGTCGATGTCGTCGCCGGGGAACAGGGTGAGATCATAGATCAGGGAGTACGGCGAGGAAATGGCGATGGCGCCGAAGGCCGGTGTACGGAACGTCACCTCGTTGATCCCATCAAATGCGGCGAACCCGGGATTGGGCACGGTACCGACGACCCGCATGTCGATGAACGAGGTGGGGATCCGGTTCCACGAATCGAAAGCTTTCTGGATCACCGGCGTGACCGCCGCTACGCTCAGGAACGGCGTGCCGAGAGGATTGGGGATCGGATTCAGGGTATCGTTCACTCGGAAGTGGACCGGGATGCAGCGCGAGTCCCAGTGGACCGGGACGTTCTTGCCGATGATGTGACCGGGGATGGGAGACGGGACGAAGCCTGTGACGTCATAGACCTCGATGTTGCCGCCGGCGAAGACCGGGGCGGCGACGGACAACGTGGCCAGGACCACGGCCAGGCCGGTTCTCACGAAAACCTTTCTCATGGCTCGCTCCTCCGTCCGGCCACGGCGTCCAGGATCTGCCGCCGGAATTGATCATAGGGGATCGCCCGCGAGTTGCCGTGCCCGAGGCCGCCCGACTTGCCGACCAGGCTGAGCCCGCCCAGGTCCTGGGCCGCCATCTTCTTGCCGTCGGGCCCGGTCACCAGGGTGAACTTCCCCTGCGAGTAGCCCACCACCATGTAGCCGTCCGGCACCCGCGTCTCGGGTGTGAGGAAGAGCAGCGCCTGCTCCTGATCACCCAACTGGGGCGCCGCCGGGTAGGTCTTCGCGATGGGAACGCGCCGCTTCAGGTCCACGCCTCCGGGCAGCACCACCGTGATCTGAGTGCCCGCCTCCGCCCCCTTGAACCCTTCCGAGACGGAGAACGTCGCCAGCGTCACCAGATCGCGCCCGACCCAGGCGCTCTCCTTGTGCACACAATGGCCCGCGACGATGACCTGTGCCTGCCGCATCATGTCCTCGGGGGTCACCTCGACGACCGTCGTCGCCGATGAGACTGCCGGCAAGGCGGCCAGGACGAAGGCCGTCCCGGCCAAGGCGTTCAACACCTTTTGCATGACCAGATCCTCCTCGGTCGAGCGTACCCGCCATCTCGGGAAGCTCAATGAATTAGACAGGTAGGATTGAAGAAAGTTCCCGTGGATCTTGAAGAAAGATTTATGAGTACGAGCCGAACGGAATGAAGTCGGCTCGCCGAAGAACCCGTGGGCCGGCTTCGTTTCCCGAGGCGCGACTTCAAACGCGGCGGCGCGACTTCATTTGCCGTGGCTCCCGGGAAACGAAGCCGACCCAAACCGAATGAAGTCGGCCCGCTGGAAAATCCATGAGCCGACTTCGTTTACCAGGGCACGACTTCAAACGCGGCGGCGCGGCTTCGTTTGCGGCAGCTCCCGGGAAATGAAGTCGGGCCAGACAAACTCAAGCCGGCCCGCTGAAAACCTCGTGGGCCGACTTGATTTCCAGTGAAGCGACTTCATTCGATGCCGGCCAGCCGGAAGTGACAAGGCTCGGAGCCTCTCCCCTCTCACTTCCCCTGGCGCCGCAGCTCCATCTCGAAGAACTGGGTCCACTGCCCCTGGCGCTCGATGTGGCCGACCTCGTGCCAGCGGTCCCCTTCAATGCGGATGGTGTAGCGGGTGCGGCCGCCGGGGGTCTCCATCTCCCAGATGAACGCTCCGTCCTCCACGCGTCCCGGGAAGTCGCCGCTACGGCCGTTGCCGAGATGGGTGCTGAACCGGTAACCCTTCTTGGCCGGATCGTACGTCAGCACCGCGAAGGCGTGATGGACGACGCGCGAGCGGTCCGGCGTCCAGTGCCTGCCTTCGACGAGAAGCACGCGGCCGTCGAGACGGGCCTCGACCGTCTCCTCCCCCACGAAGCGCTCCGGCTCTCCCGGCCCCATCCGCATCCAGCCGCCGCCCTCCCAGCTCCCCTGCATCATGGCGACGGCCTTCATCGCCTCCAGACCGGGATCGGGCGCGCCCGCCGGCGATTCGGCCGCACCGGCCGCGATGAACGACGCCATCATCAGCGACAGCGCGAGAATCAGGTTCTTCCTCATGTCAGTCTCCTCCCTTCTGGCCCACAGTCTCGCTCCCCGGGCCCTGCCGCGTCTTGACGAAAACGGTCATTCCGGGAGCAGCCGGTGGTCGATGCGCCGAGCGTGCTGCTCGAACCGGCCGGGGGTCACCCCGAGGAGGCTACGGAACTCGCGTACCAGGTGCGCCTGGTCGGCGAAGCCACCCTCGGCCGAGACGTCCGCCCAGGGCCGCACCCCCAGAACGGCCGAAGCCGCGGAGGACCGCAACCGGAGCACCCGCGCCAGCTCCTTGGGCGAGAGCCCCACGGCGGCCTGGAAGCGGCGGCGGAGCTGACGCGGTGACAGCCTCACCTCTGCCGCCAGCTCTTCCACACGGGTTCCCTGATCGGCCTGCTCCGTCCGCAGCGAACGGCGGAGGCTGTCCACGGCCGACCTCACCACCGGATCGGGTGGCTCGGCCCGCGGCATGAGCTCGCGGAGGCCCCGCGCCAGGGCGTCGAGGGCGGCCATGTCGTCCTCCCCGCCCGCCACCGGCCCCCAGCTCCCGCACCAGGCCCGGTCGAGCCAGAGATGGGCCGGTCCCATCGCGTCCCGCAGGGAGCCTGGCGGGAGGTGGAGGAACGGGCGCGCGCCTCCGGGATGGAAGTGGACCCCGCGGAAGAGGTCGCCGCCCCGGACGGTCGTGACCAGCGGCGCCGTCCGCGGCCCGGCCAGCATCGGCAGTCCGGAGCGGTCCACCGACAGAAGAAGACCGCCGGTGAGCGGGATCCGGTGCTCGATCTCCCCCGCGCCGGCCCGGACGCCGAAGCACCAGAAGGCCGCCACCCACGGGTGGAGCTCCGCCGGCGGCGGGATCTCCACATAGCTCATCGGAGCTGGATCCATAAGGATGACGATACCGTAGGCTCTCCAGCTCCGCGTCCGCAAGCTGGAAGTCGCTTAGAGCCCTACCGGACCGTTTCCCAGAGATCCGCCAAGGCGTCGTCCAGGGTTCGGCGCGGCTCCCAGCCCAGGGCGCGGAGGCGCGAGGGGTCTCCCGCCAAGAGGGGGATGTCCACCGGGCGGATGCGCTCGGGGTCGGTCTCGAGGCGCGCCTGGACGCCCGAGACGGCCATCAGGCGCTCCAGGGCCTCGCCGATGGAGACGGCCTTGCCGGTGGAGATGTTGTAGATCCCGCCCGGCTCCCCCTTCTCCGCCAGCAGACGCAAGGCGGCGACGCCGTCGTCCACGTGGGCGAAGTCCCTCCGGGCCGAGAGGTTCCCCACCCGCAGCACCGGCTCCTGCTCGCCACGGGCGCCCCGGGAGATAGCGGCAAGCTGCATCGCGAAGGCGGGGAGCGCGAAGATCGGGGACTGCCCCGGCCCCACCAGGTTGAACGAGCGGACCACCACGGCGCCCGCGGCCAGCGCCAGACGCTCCGCCGCCGCCTTGGTGAGGGCGTACGGCGACCGCGGGTCCAGCCCCTCGTCCTCGCCGATGGGCTGCCGCTCGTCGGGGACGATGCCGTAGACCTCGGCGCTCGAGGCGACCAGCACCCGCCGTCCGCCCCGGCGGCCAACCGCCGCCAGCAGGTTCTCCGTCCCCAGGACATTGACCCGGAAGTAGTCCGGGATCCGCTTCCAGGACTCCCCCACGTGCGAGAGGGCCCCGAGGTGGACCACCACGTCGGGCGCGGACTCGTCCACCGCCCGCCGCAGGGCCGCGGTGTCGAGCAGGTCCGCCTCGAAGAGGTCGACCCCGTCGAAGTCGGGGCGCGTTTCGAGAAAGGTGCCGCTCACCCGGTCCCCCTGCGCCAGGAGGTGCCGGGCGAGCCGCGTGCCGAGAAAGCCGCCGATCCCGGTGATCAGGAAGTGCATGGAGATCCAGCCCGCGCCGGCAGCCGAACGGGCCGGGTCAGCTCCGCTTCCGGTGGGCGAGGGTCTCGCGCCAGTAGTCCAGGAGGTCGCGCACCGTCTGGTCGAACGGGATGCGCGGCTCCCAGCCCGTGTCCTCCCGGAACTTGGAGCTGTCGCCGATCAGGATCTCGACGTCCGACGGGCGCAGGCGGTCGGGGTCGACCTGCACGTCCACCTTGACGTTCGACAGCGCCAGCACCTTGTCCAGCAGGTCGCGGATGCTGATGCCGGAGCCGGTGGCGATGTTGTAGACCTCGCCCGGCTTCGCCTTGGTGACCGCCAGCCAGTAGGCCCGCACCATGTCGCGCACGTCGGTGAAGTCGCGGATGGCGTCGATGTTGCCCACCCGGATCACCGGCTCCTGGAGCCCCAGCTCGATCGACGCCACCTGGCTGCAGAAGTTGGAGGTCACGAACACCTGCCCGCGCCGCGGCCCGGTGTGGTTGAAGCCGCGGGTGCGGATCACCTTGATGCCGTAGCTCTGGAAGTACTGGTAGCCGAGGTAGTCCTGCGCCACCTTGGAGACGGCGTAGGGGGAGAGCGGCCGCAGCGGGTTCGTCTCCTTGATCGGCACCTCGTCGGGGAGCACCAGGCCGTACTGCTCGGACGAGCAGGCGATCTGGATCACCGGATCGAGCTTCAGCGCCCGCACCGCCTCGAACAGGTTGGTCTGCCCGGAGACGTTGGTGACCAGCGTGTCGTTCGGCGCCTTCCAGCTCGACGGCACGAAGCTCTGCGCCGCCAGGTGGAAGATGTAATCCGGCCGCGATTGCTCGAGCGCCGCGTGCATGGACGTGTAGTCCCGCAGGTCGGCCTCCAGCAGCGCCACCTTGGAGCGCAGGTGCTCCACGTTCTCCATGCGGCTGCGCCAGCGATAGGTGCCGAACACCTCCACATCGGGGTGCTCGGCCAGCAGATACTCCGCCAAGTGCGATCCGGCGAAGCCCGTAATTCCAGTGATCAGAGCCCTCATCAGGTCCTCCCTTGTCTCATGGCAGCGATGTACTCGACCAGGCCCCACTCCCATGGCTCGACACGCCGCCCCACGAGATGCTCGAAGCGGGAGACGTCGAGGACGGAGTAGGCCGGGCGCGGGGCGGGCCGGGGAAACTCGGCCGTGGTGACCGGCACCACGTCGGCGGGACCCGAGGGGCCCCGCCACAGGCGGGCGATCTCCACCGTGAAATCGTACCAGGTGGCGGCCTCGCGGTTGCGATAGTGCACCACTCCGGTGGCGGACAGCGGCGCCAGGTCCAGCAACGCCTGGGCCAGGAACGGCGTATAGGTCGGGCAGCCGCGCTGGTCGTCGACCACCCGCAGCGGCAGCCGCCCCTCGTTCATCAGCCGGATCATGGTGCGGACGAAGTTGGGTCCGCCCGGGCCGAACAGCCAGCTGGTGCGGACGACGAGCGCGTCAGGATGCTCCAGCGCCCTCGTCTCCCCTTCGAGCTTGCTCCGGCCGTAGACCGACATCGGCGCGACCGGCGCGTCCTCGCGGTAGGGCTCGCGGCCGGCGCCGTCGAACACATAGTCGGTGGAGACGTGGAGCAGGCGCGCCCCGGCCCGCCCGGCGGCGGCGGCGACGTTCCCCACCCCTTCGCCGTTGATGGCGTAGGCGCGCTCCGGCTCGGTCTCACAGACGTCCACCTGGGTGAAAGCGGCACAGTTGATCACCAGCTCGGGGTTGAACGTGTCGGCCCAGTAGGCGAGGCGGCCGCGGTCCGTCACGTCCGCCTGGACGTGCGACAGGGCGAGGGCCGCCCAGCCGCGGGCACGGGCCTCCCGCACCACGGCCCGGCCCAGCATGCCGGTCCCGCCGAAGATCAGAGCGCGCAAGCCGTTCCTTCCACCCGGGTCAGGTGATCCCCACCTCGGAGTTGTCGCCCAGCATGAAGCGGTAGGCCTTGGGTTTGAAGTCGGTCTTGGTGATGCGGACGTTGCGGCCGATCAGCGAGCCGTCGATGCGCAGCGGGATGTCGCGGATCTCGGAATCGGCCAGGATGATGGAGTTCTCCACCTCGCAGCTCACCAGCGTGCAACGCTCGCCGATCGAGGTGTAGGGGCCGACGAAGGCGTGCTCCAGGCGCGCGCCGTCGCCGATCACCACCGGCCCGCGCACCAGTGAGTCCACCAGGACGACCCCTTCGCCGATCTCCACCCGCCCCTCGATGCGGCTGCGCTCGCCGATGTCCCCGAGGGTGACGCCGCGCCGGGCGTCGAGGCTCTCGAGGACGATGCGGTTGGCCTCCAGCATGTCGTCGAGCTTGCCGGTGTCCTTCCACCAGCCGCGGACGATGTGGGGGTGGACCGCCAGGCCCCGGTCGATGAGGTCCTGGATGGCGTCGGTGATCTCCAGCTCGCCGCGGGCCGACGGGCGGATCCGCTTCACCGACTCGAAGATCGTGGAGTCGAACATGTAGACGCCGACCAGCGCCAGGTTGCTCTTCGGCTCCTTGGGCTTCTCCACCAGGCGGTGGACCTTCCCCTCGGGGGTGAGCTCGGCGACGCCGAACTGCTCCGGCGTGGGCACCTCGGCGAGGAGGATCTCGGAGTTGCAGTCCTGCGACCGGAACTCGTCGACCAGCTCGGTGATGCCGCCGGCGATCAGGTTGTCCCCCAGGTACATCACGAAGGACGAATCGCCCAGGAAGTCTTCGGCGATCATCACCGCGTGCGCCAGGCCGCGGGGGGCGTCCTGCTCGATGTAGGTGACGCGGGCGCCGAAGCGGGAGCCGTCGCCGACGGCGGCGCGGATCTCCTCGCGGGTGTCGCCCACGATGATGCCGATCTCGGTGATCCCCGCCGCCACGATCGCCTCGATGGCGTAGAAGAGCACCGGCTTGTTGGCCACGGGTACGAGCTGCTTGGCCGAGGTGTAGGTCAGGGGGCGCAGGCGGGTGCCCTTGCCCCCGGACAGGATCAGACCTTTCATCGAATCTCCACGCACTCGAAATGGACAGGACGGCGGCTACGGTTCCTGCGACGTGCTGCTGCGGCTGGTGAGGTCGAGGAACGTGCCGACGTTCTTGAGGCTCAGGGAAAAACGGAAATCCTTGTCACGGATCCGGTCGCCGGCGCCGGCCCGGAAGTCGCGCATCTCCACCCGGACACCGTAGCACTGCCCGCTCCAGCTCAGCGCGTAGATCTGCTGCTGCAGGAGCTGGGTCGTGAGGCTGTAGTTGATCTGGCTGTCGAGGCGCAGCTTGTTGGGCAGGAGCTCGAGGCCGCCGGTCAGGCGCACCTGGTTGTCCAGCTCCTCGCCGGTCCGCGGCTGGAAACGGGTGAACCAGGTGAGGCCGATGGTGTCGTTCTTCCGGAAGCCGTAGTTGCCCGACAGCGAGGTGCTGGAGAGGCCCGAGAAGAGCATGCTGTAGTCGGCCTCCAGCTTGACGCTGGTGCGGTCGGACGGGTTGAAGCGCAGCAGCGCCTCGAGCGGTCCGGCCTGGGCGGTCTGGAACGAGGTGGGGTCGTCGGGGATGGTGAGCCCCTGCTCGAGCGGCTGCTCGGAGTCGAAGCTGTAGCGCCGCGACACCTCGAAGTAGAGGACCTCGCGGGCGCTCACGTTCACCGGCCTGACGGGCGCCGCCGGCGGCGCCGGCTGCCCCGGCACAACGGGCTGCGCCGGTGGCGCGGGAGGTGCCGGCACCTCCCGCGGCTTGCCCAGGATGCGGTTGGCGAAGACGAAGCGGCCGGAGTTGGTGGAGCGCAGGGTGTCCACCTCGTCGAACAGCGGCACCTCGTTCTCCTCCTCGAACTCGCCGAGGTAGTTGTAGGTCCAGCGCGGCTCGACGACGTGCTTGAAGCGGCCGAAGCTCCCCAGGTTCAGGTCGAAGATGCGGGAGAACGAGGGGCCCACGATCTCGGCGGTACCCGAGGGGAGGGCGCGCAGCAGGCTCTCGCCGCTCAGCTGGCTCCGGTTGTCCAGATCGACGGTGTCCTGGTAGTAGGTGACGCGCCCGCCGCCGGTCAGCGTCAGGGAGAGCCAGGGGAAGGAGCGCACCGGCAGGCTGAGCTGCGGGAAGAGGTCGAGGCGCCCGTAGCTGCCCGAGAAGCCGTTCGGCCGGTCGATGTCCAGGTAGGACGCCGAGCCGTCGAACTGCATGTAGAGCGGGGTGCGGCCGATGCGCGTCCGGCGCAGGGTGTAGTCGAGCTCCGGCAGCCGCCGCTCGTCGAGCGTTTCGTTGCTGGCGTTGACGAAGGTCTGCCGGTCGTTGAGCAGCAGGGTGAACAGGTGGGCTCCCCAGTTGCCGGTGACGAAGGCGCGGCTGTCGATGAAGCGCCGGGTGTTGCGGTCGAAGTCGCGCTCGAAGTCCTGGAAGAAGTTGAAGTCCGAGTAGTCCTGGAAGGCCACCACGGCGCGCATGCCGCGCCACAGGTCGCGCGTCTCGTGGTTCCACTCGAGCTTCCAGCGCCACTCCTCGTCGGTCACCGACTCCGGGTCGCGGATCACATAGCCGAGGAGGTTGCCGCGCGTCCCTTCGCTGGGACGGTAGCGGAACTCGTTGCCCAGGCCGAGATAGCTCTCGGTGTAGGTGTCGACGTGAAAGGTGGTGTCGTAGCTCCGCCCCAGGGTCTGGAAGTAGGCGAGGCCCACCGATGCGCCGCGGCGGTCCGAGTAGCCGATGTTGGGGATCAGGAAGCCGGAGCTGCGGTCGGGCTTCACCGGCCACAGGATGTAGGGGGTGTAGAAGACCGGCAGCTTCTTGGCCCGCATGGAGGCGTTGCGGACGTGGGCGTACTGGTCCTCCTCGACCCGCGCCGAGCCGAGCCGGGAGCTCCAGTCCGGCACCTCCTGGCTGCAGGAGGTGAAGACGCCGTCCTCGACGGTGTAGACGGTGTCGGAGATCTTCGCCACCTCGCTGCCGCTGAAGTAGTAGTCCTGCGAGACGTTGGCGGTGGCGTTGGTCAGCCGGCCGGTCTTGGTGTCGAGGTCGTAGTTGGCGGTATCGCCGGAGAGCCGCCGCGGCCCCTGGTCGATGACGACGTTGCCGCGGGCGGTGACGATCTTGGTATTGAGGTCGATCTCCGCCTGCTCGGCCTGGAGGTTGACGTCCTGGTAGCGGATGCGGACGCCGCCGGAGAGCACGGCGTAGTCGTCGCGCTGGTACTCGAGCGAGCCGGCGCTGCCGGCGGCGCTGCCGCCACCCTGGTCCGCCGGAAAGTTGAGGTTGAACTCGATGCGGTCCGGCCCGGCGCCCGGCACCGCCGGCACGGCGGGCGGGACGATGCCCCCGCCCTGCGGCTCCGGCAGCGTCTGCGGCGGCATGGGCGGCACCGACGGCGAGTCCGGCTGCTGCTCGGACGTCGGCGGCGTCACCGGCGTCGCCGGAGGGGTCGCCGCCGGATCCGTGGGCGGAGCCATAGGCTGAGCCGTCTGCTCCGCCGGCTGGGCCGGAGCCGTGGTCTGGGCCGTTGCCTGGGCGGGCAGGGGCTGGGCCTGCGGCTGGGCAGGCTCCTGCCCCGACGCCGGCAGGGTCAGGCAGAGGGCGGCGATCAGGAGACCGGTGAGGGGGCGGCGCGTATCGAGCATGAGCGCCGTCTAGTCTAAGCGCTCCACCACCATGGCGGTAGCCTCGCCGCCGCCGATGCAGATCGCGGCGCAGCCCAGACGGCCGCCGCGCTCCCGCAGGGCGTGCAGCAGAGTCACCAGGATCCGCGCCCCCGAGGCGCCGATGGGGTGCCCCAACGCCACCGCGCCGCCGCGGACGTTGACCCGCTCGGCGTCGAGGCCGAGGTCGCGGATGAAGGCCAGGGCCACCACCGCGAACGCCTCGTTGATCTCCCAGAGGTCGATGTCGGCCGCCTTGAGCCCGGCGCGCTCCAGCACCGACCGGGCGGCGCCGACCGGCGCGGTGGTGAACCACTCCGGCTTCTGGGCCAGCGACGAGTGGGCGAGGATGCGGGCCAGGGGGCGGGCGCCGATGCGCGCCGCGTGCGACGCGGTGGTCAGCACCAGGGCGGCGGCGCCGTCGTTGATCTTGCTGGCGTTGCCGGCGGTCACCGTGCCGTCCTTCTCCTGGAAGGCCGGGCGCAGCGAGCCCATGCGCGCGAGGTCGACCTTGAACGGCTCCTCGTCGCGGTCCACCACCTTGGGGTCCCCCTTCTTCTGGGGGAGCGAGACCGGCACGATCTCCTCGGCGAAGAGCCCCTTCTCGGTCGCCTCGCGGGAGCGCCGGTAGCTCTCCAGGGAGAAGGCGTCCTGCTCCTCGCGGCCGAGCTGGTACTCGCGGGCGCAGAGCTCGGCGCAGTTGCCCATGTGGAGGTCGTTGTAGGGGTCCCACAGCCCGTCGTGGATGGTGGAGTCGATCAGCCGGCCGTGGCCCAGGCGCAGGCCGTCGCGCACGCCGTGAGCGAGGTAGGGGGCCTGGCTCATGCTCTCCATGCCGCCGGCGGCGACGAGCTGGAAGTCGCCGCAGCGCAGGTCGTTGGCGGCGATCATGACGGAGCGCATGGCCGAGCCGCAAACCTTGTTCAGGGTGAGGGCGCCGGTGTGCGGCGGGCAGCCGGCGCCGAGGGCGGCCTGGCGGGCCGGCGCCTGGCCCTGGCCGGCGGTGAGGACGCAACCCATGTTGACCTGCTGGATATCCTGGGGGGTGACCCCGGCGCGCTCGATGGCGGCGGCAATGGCGCGGCTCCCCAGGGCGTGGGCCGGCAGGCCGGCCAGGGCGCCCTGGAACGCCCCGATGGGCGTACGAACCGCGCTCAGAATGACGACGTCGTCCATGAAACCTCTCCTGTGGAGCGTGATGCCTGCGGGTCGTCCCGCCGGGCGGGCAAACGAAGCACCCGATGCTAGCACATCCCTTCCGGAGGCCCGGGAAGCTACAATGCGTCGCGGAATGAGCGCCCGGGCCCTCGGCATCGACTTCGGCGAGAAGCGGATCGGCCTCGCGATCTCCGATCCGGAGGGCCGGCTGGCCGTGCCCCTCACCACGCTGGAGCGGCGCAAGGACCGGGCGGCGGTGGCCCAGATCGCCGAGATCGCCCGGCGCGAGGGGGTGGGGCGGCTGGTCCTGGGAGAGCCCGTGGGCCTCGACGGCCGGCGCGGCGAGGCGGCCGAGCGGGTCCGGCGCTTCGGCGAGAAGCTCGCCGCCGCCGCCGGCCTGCCGCTCGAGATGGTGAACGAGGCGCTCACCACCGTGGAGGCGGCGGAGCGCCTGAGGGAGGCGGGGGTCGACCCGCGGCGGGAGCCGGAGCGCCTGGACGCGATCGCCGCCCAGATCCTGCTGCAGGAGGCGCTCGATCGCAGGGGGTGACCCCTTGATGGGAGGAACGGCTTGGCACGGAACACCACGGCGGGAAAGGGCAAGGCAAAGGCGGGCGCCAAGTGGAGCGGCTTCAAGCGCTTCCTGACCGGCGCCGGCATCCTGCTGCTCCTCCTCATGATCCCCGTCGGCATGGCCGCCTGGTCGTGGTTGAAGGTGCAGCGCCCCTATAAAGGCTACGAGGGGGCGGAGAAGCTGGTCACCGTCGAGCCCGGCATGGGGGCGAGCCAGGTGCTCGACCTCCTGCAGCGCGAGGGGGTCCTCGCCGACGCCAAGCTCGCCCGCCCCTACCTCATCTATTTCATGGGCGACCCGCGGATCCAGGCGGGCGAGTACCTCTTCCGCGGCCCCTTGAGCACCCCCGAGGTGCTGCGCAAGCTGGCCAAGGGCGAGGTCGCCACCCGCTCGGTCACCCTGATCGAGGGGCTCACCCTCGAGGAGGCCGCCCGCCAGATCGCCGGCAAGGGGTTCGGCCGCGAGGAGGTGCTGCTCGACCTCATGCGCTCGCCGGAGCTGATCGCCGACCTCGACCCCGAGGCGACCGACCTCGAAGGCTACCTCTTCCCCGAGACCTACAGCTTCTCCCGCGGCACCAGCGAACGGGAGGTGGTCGCGACGATGGTCAAGACCTTCCGGCGGCTGTACGAACGGGACGTCCGGCCGGTCCTCGCACGCAATCCGGACGGCCGCACCCTGCGCCAGGTGGTGACCCTGGCCAGCATCGTCGAGAAGGAGGCTCAGGTGCCCACCGAGCGCCCGCTCATCGCCGGGGTCTACCGCAACCGGCTGCAGCGCGGCATCGGGCTCGGCGCCGACCCGACGGTGATCTACGCGCTCAAACGGCTGGGCCGCTGGAACGGCAACATCCGCCGCGACGACCTGCGGGTCGACTCGCCGTACAACACCTACCGCTACGCCGGCCTCCCCCCGGGCCCCATCTGCTCGCCCGGCCTGGCCAGCCTGGAGGCCGCCGCCGCCCCCGCCGACGTCCCCTACCTCTACTTCGTCAGCCGCAACGACGGCACCCACGTCTTCGCCGAGACCCTCGCCGAGCACAGCCGCAACGTCGAGCAGTGGCAGCGCCGCTACTGGCGCGAGCGCCGCGCCCGCGAGCGGCGCGAGCGCGAAGCCCAGGCCTCCGGCGCTACCGGCAGCCCTGGCCGCCAGTAGCCGGCGCGAGCCTTCGCGCGAGCCCTGTAAATTCTTCTGGATTGACAGTTTCGGGGCGGTGGTGTATCTAGGTATACAGATTCATCTGTTTTATCCACGCGCGCCATCCCCTGGCAGGTCCCTGTAGGCCTTCTTGGCGGCGCGCCGGCCCGGTGAAGGAGGCTGCATGAATATTCCGGAGGAGTTCGGGAATTACCTACTGCTGAAGAAGTTGACCGAGGACCCGCTGGGAGAGACGTTCCGAGCCGGCAAGGTGGGCAAGGAGGGGATGGAGCAGGTCGTGCTGCTCCGCGTCTTCAACGGCAAGGGGATGGATGGCGAGGCGCTCTGGCAGAAGGTGTCCGGCCGCGCCGCCGTCCAGCAGGCGCTGCGCAGCCCCAACATCGGCAGCGGCGCCGACCTGGGGAAGGTGCGGAGCTTTCCGTACGCGGCGTACGACTACATCTCGGGCAAGAACCTGGCGACAGTCCTCGCCCAGGCCGATCGCCAGGGCTCGCCGGTCCCCACCGACCACGCGCTGCTGATCGCCGAGCGCCTCGCCCTGGCCCTGGCCGCGGCCGCCGAGACCCGGGTGCAGGACGAGCGGGTGCTGCACGGCTTCGTGGCGCCGCACCTGGTGATGATCTCCAACGAGGGTGAGACGCGCCTGGTCGGCTTCGAGGTGGCTCCCGGCCTGCGCGCCCTCACGGCAGGCGGCTGGAACGACGAGGCGCTCAAGCCCTATCTGGCCCCCGAGGCCCTGGCCGGCGCTCCGATCTCCAAGGCGGACGACGTCTGGTCGCTCGGCGCCATCCTCTATGAGCTGCTCACCGGCGAACGCCTCCCGGCGACAGCGCCGGCGGGCGGCTTCGGCGCGCTGATCGACGGCGCCATGCTCGCCAACGACGGGACTCCCCTCCCGGCGGCGGTGGCGGCCCTGCTCAAGAAGAGCTTGGCGCCGGCCGACCAGCGAGTGGGCGACGCGGTGAGCTGGCACAAGGCGCTGTCGAAGCTGATGATCGACGGCCACTACAGCCCCACCACCTTCAACCTCGCCTTCTTCATGCACAGCCTCTTCCGCGACGAGATCGAGCGGGAGAACCGCGAGATCGAGGCCGAGCGCCGGATGGACGTGCCGCAGAGGGTGGCCGCGCCGGTGCCGGTGCCCGCCGCCGCGCCGGCGCCGATCCAGGACTTCCGGGAGTCCACGGGCGTGCGCCAGGGAACCCTCCCGGGCGTCCAGGCCCCCGTGGCCGCGCAGGCGGCGCGCTCCAAGGCGCCGCTCTTCATCGGCATCGCGGCGGCGACCCTGATCGCCGTCGGCGCCGGTGCCTGGGTGGTGCTGTCCGGCTCCGGCGGCAAGGAGACCCAGGCGGCGGCCGCCGCGAACACGGTGCCGAGCGCGGTGCCGATGAACGCCGCAGCGCAGCCGGCGGTCATGCCGGGAGCCATGGACCCCGCGGCGGCCGGACCGGCCGCTCCGGCGGGCCCGAGCCCCGAGGAGATCCAGGCCCAGATCCAGGCCATGTTCGAGGCGCGCAGCCAGGAGATGGAGGCCAAGCTCAAGACGCAGTACGACGACCGGATCAAGCAGCTCCAGCAGCAGCTCCAGGACAGCAAGAGGGCGGCGGCCGAGCCGGTCCGGCAGCCGGAGCGGCCAGCCCTCGTCACTCCGCCGGAGCCGTCGCCCACCCCCGCCGAGCCCAAGCCGACCCTGCGTCAGGAGCCGGCGGCCGCCGCGCCGGTGATCCCGAGCCCCAACCTCTCCGCCGGATCGCAGCAGCCGGCCGCCGGCACCCAGCAGGAGGCCGCCCGCACCACCGCCAGCCAGCCGCCGGCCCCCGTCACCACCGCTCCGGCGACGCAGGCGCCGGCGCCCCGGCAGGTCCAGACCGGCGACCTGGTGTCGGCCGGCAGCCCGGGATCGGTCGCCCCCAAGATCAGGGTGCTGCCCGACCCCCGCTATCCAACGGCGGCGCAGAAGATGAAGCGCTCCGCCGAGGTCGCCGTGCGCGTCCTGGTCGACGAGTCCGGCCGGGTGCTCGACGCCGAGCGGGTCGGCAACAAGGCCGGCATGGGGTTCGACGAGGCGGCGGTGGAGGCCGCCCGCCGCGCCAGCTTCCAGCCGGCCACCAAGGACGGCGTGCGGGTCAAGATGTGGACCACCGTCCGCATCAAGTTCACCCCGTAGGCGGCAGCGACAGCGGCACCAAAAGGAAACGCCCGGCTCGCGCCGGGCGTTTTCTTTTCCGACTGTCCTGCCGAAGCGGAGGGATTACAGGTCGGTGGCCTTGATGCTGGCCACGAGCTGCTGGATGACCGGCTTCAGGACCTTGTCGAACATGCGGTCGTCATCCACGCCGCCGCCGTAGCCGCCGACATGGACCCGGGCGGTGCCCTCCGAGCCCCGGGCCTCGTCGGCCCAGACGATCTCGCCCGTAGCGGTGTCGATGAGCCGGGCGTTCATCGCCGCCACGAACTCCTTCTTGCCGACCGACACGCCGGGGAGGCGACGGAAGCCGGGGGTGTTGGCGCCCTTCTCGGTGACGCCGTACTCCGTCACCGAGCCGGTGAGGATGTAGTTGACCCCCAGGAGCTTGCCGGCCTTGACGGCGGTGGCCGGATCCACGTCGCCGGACAAGCTGAGGTTCTTCTCCTGCATCAGGGCGTCGAGCTGCTCGCGCTCGATGACGCGGAACTTGCCGCTCTTGAACAGCTCGGTGACGAACACGTCCTGCGCCGCGCCGGCGCCGCCGTGATACCACCACTGGTTCTCGGCCTTGTTCTTGAACTCGATCACGGCGATCCGCGGCTTGTCGCTGGCGGCCGCGAACACCGGGACGGCGGCGGCCACGACCAGCGCGGCGCAGAGAGAGAGTGTGAGAGCGCGCTTCATTTCGGAATCTCCTTGCAACGTTTGGGTCCCTCCGCGGGGACTCCGGTTTCTTCACCTGGAACGTACGGTTGGCGTCCTGACCCTCATTTTACTCCAGCCTGGCCGCGGGCCGGCATAATCCCCTTCATGATCATCGTCGCCGACGGCTCCGAGCTCCTCTGCATCACCCAGCCCGACCATGCCCACCTCTCGGGGGAGCTGATGGCCCTCTGGCGCGCCGGCGGCGTGCCGGAGCACCCGCGCCGGGACGACCTGGTCTTCGCCGCCCGCGAGCACGACAACGGCTGGCGGGAGGCGGACGCGGCGCCGCGCTGGGATGCCGCCCGGGACCGGCCGCACGACTTCGTCACCATTCCGCGGGAGGACCGGATCGCCATCTGGGAGCGGGGCACGGCGCGGTTCGCCGGGGCGCGCCCCTACGCCTCCCTGCTCATCACCCGCCACGCCCTGACCCTCCACCGCGACCGCCGGGGGGACGCGGCCTGGGACGACTTCCTGGGCTCCATGGACGAGCTGGAGAGGGCCCTGTTCGAGGAGACCGGCGCCTCGCCGGAGGAGGTGGCGGCCGACTACCGGCTGATCGACCTGGCCGACATCGTCTCCCTCGCCGCCTGCAACCGCTGGAGCGAGCCGTTCGAGCGCCACGGCGTGCGCGGCTCCTTCGCGGACGGCACGATGCGCCTCGATCCTCTCCCCCTGGCGGGCGCCACCACCTTCACGGTCCCCTGCCGGCGCATCCCGCACCGCTCCTACGGCGGCGACGTCGCGCTGGGCGTCGCGCTCGCCACCGCCCGCTGGCAGGAGCTGCGGCTGCGGATCGCGGGGGCCGAAGGCTGAGCCGGCCCCCCTCAGCTCGGGATCTTGAGGTCTTCGGGCCGGCCGGCGCCGGAGAGCACGATCTGCTCGAACACCATGCGATAGAGCGCCAGCAGGTCGGCAAAGACGCGGGTGAACGCCCGGTCGGTGGACTCCGACAGCAGCGGGTGGCCCTTGAGGAGAGGCGGGATGCAGAAATGCTCGTCCCGGAGCTCCGGCGGCTCCTTGGCCTCGCCGGAGCCATCGCCGCCGAGGCGCAGAAGATCGGACGCCCGGCGATCCACCAGATAGAGGGTGTAGAAGAACTCGAAGTGCCCGACCTCCAGCGTGCGCAGGACCTTCTCCAGCGAGTCCAGCTTGGGGAGCTCCTTGCCGTTCTCGTATTTGGAGAGCTGGCTCTTGCCGATACCCGCCTCCCGTGCCACGCAGGCCTGACTCTTGCCACGCAGCTCACGCAACAGGCTCAGCGTGCGCCCCAGATTGACGAACATGCCCATGCAGAAAATTTACCGGCTGGAGCGGACCGGCGCAAGCACAAATCTTTCTGCCGAAAGCACTTACGGACACAGACAGATAGCCGGCAACGGCTACTGATGACTGTTGAAGGCAACGGAAGGTTGTCCCGGTTGCGGCGACCCTGCATCAAGATGTCGGCGCAAGCCACACCTTCCGGGCCACACATCATCGGGATCGGCTACAAATCACGACGGCCAGGCCACGCCTGGAGGCGTAAAGACGCACCCGTGGACCCGGAAACCGGCTTCAGCGCTTCTTCTTGCGGCGTTGGGAGGTGGACGGCGCGGGCGCCTCTCCCCCCTCCGGCCTGCCCCCTTCCGGGACGGGATCCGGCCGGTGCAGGGCCTTGGGAACGACCTGGAAGAGGACGACCACCTCGCCGAGCTCCACCGCCCCCTGGGCGATCGGGCGGGACTGGCTGAAGGTGGACTGGACGAACGATCCCACCCTCCCCAGGGCCTGCCGGATGTCCTCCGCCCACCGGCCCTCCCCCTCCTCCACAGCGGGCCCCTCCACCGCCTGGGGAGGCGCTCCCGCAGGCCCCTGGAGCGCCAGCGCCTCGGCCTCCACCAGGTCATAGCGCCTGAAGAACTCGCGCCGCCCCACCCCCTGGGACTGGAGGATCTTCGCCAGCGTCGAGAGCGTCGCCTCCTGGCGGGCGTTCTCGATGCGCGACAGTTGCCCGCGCCCGAGCCCCGCCTCCGCGCCGAGCTGCTCCAGCGTCTTACCCTTCTCCTTACGCAGCCGCCGCAGCGTCTCACCGATCAGATCGAACATTTGCACGCGCGAAATCTACTCGCGAGGTGGCGCGTTTGGCAAGCATAAGTCCTTTGAGCTGAGGGACTTAGAACCACACAACCGTTGCCTCTTACGGCGAGTTGTTTTCTCCCCCCACCATGTGGGGCAACTCTTCGGTCCTTTGTGGGCAAGAAAGACCACTTGCCGGAACCAAATCTTTCGTTCCAGGCCAGGGCCTTTCCGCCCGCGATGGACCGGCGGCCATGCGCCCGGCATGCGCTATGCACGCCTGCTCGTTCATGGCATGTCCACGCTATAACTGCCAATATTCTTGACAAAATCTGGACAACGAGAGTAATGTCTCTGGACATGAGGATGGCTACTACCCCTTTCCGAGACCGTGTGACAGTGATCGGCGCCGGGCCGGGCGGGTTGGCCGCGGCCATACTTCTGGCGAGCGCGGGGCTGCGCGTCACCGTGCTCGAGCGCCTCCCCCGGGCCGGCGGAAGGACTTCGACCCTGGAGGCCGACGGCTTCCGCTTCGACCTGGGACCGACGTTCTTCCTCTATCCGCAGGTCCTGCGCGACATCTTCGCCACCGCCGGCTACGACCTGGACCGCGAGGTCCCCATGGTCCGCCTGGACCCCCAGTACCGGCTGGTCTTCGGGGAGGGAGGCGAGCTGCTCGCGACGCCGGACCTGGAGCGGATGGAGCGGCAGGTGGCAGCCCTCGCCCCGGCCGATGCGCCGGCGCTCGGCCGCTTCCTCGCCGACAACCGCCGCAAGTTCGAGCGCTTCCGGCCCTGCCTGGAGGAGCCCTTCCTCGGCTGGGCGGACCTGCTGAACCCGCGGCTCCTCAAGCTCCTGCCCGACCTCAAGCCCTGGCGCTCGCTGGACTCCGAGCTCGGCTCCTACTTCTCCGACCCGCGCCTGCGGCTGGCCTTCTCCTTCCAGTCCAAATACCTGGGCATGTCGCCGTTCCGCTGCCCCAGCCTGTTCTCGATCCTCTCCTACCTGGAGTACGACTACGGGGTGTTCCACCCCCTGGGCGGGTGCGGCGCGGTGACGGAGGCGATGGCGCGGGTGGCGCGGGAGATCGGAGTCGACATCCGCCTCGACGAGCCGGTGCGGGAGATCCTGTTCGAGGGCCGGCGCGCGGTCGGCGTCCGCACCGACCGCGGCGACTACCGGTCGGACGGCCTGGTGGTCAACGCCGACTTCGCCCGCGCCATGTCACGCCTGGTGCCGGACCACCTGCGGCGGCGCTGGACGGACCGCCGTCTGGAGAAGAAGAAGTTCTCCTGCTCGACCTTCATGCTCTACCTGGGGATCGAGGGGGTCTACGATCAGGTGGCGCACCACAACATCTACGTCTCCGCGGACTATGAACGGAACCTGGACGACATCGAGAACCGGCAC
>DASPJI010000638.1:0-2259 GCA_035628695.1 Thermoanaerobaculia bacterium
CCGGCGCCCCGACCTGTTCGACGCGGTCATCGCCATGAGCGGCTTCTACGACCTGGGGCCGGACTACCTCCACGGCTACTCGGACGACAACTGCTACTTCAACAACCCGGCCTGGTACCTGCCGAACCTGGAAGGGCACAACCTGCACCTGCTGCGCACGGCCTGCCGCATCCACATCCTCACCGGCCAGGGGGCCTATGAGGCGCCCCACGCCTCGCGGCAACTGTCGGAGATCCTCCACCGCAAGGGCATCCCGCACTGGCTCGACATGTGGGGCCACGACGTGGACCACGACTGGCCCTGGTGGCTCAAGATGCTCCCCCACGCCATCGGCCACATGGGGTGGTGACGTAGGACACCTTGAAAGTGGTCCTCCATTCCTCCAGAATGGTTCCGTATGGAGGCAAGGCCATGGCGACTCTCAATATCAAGAACTTTCCCGAGCCGCTCTACCGGAAGCTCCAGGAGCAGGCGGAGCGGGACCACCGGTCGATGGCGCAGGAGGTGATCCACCTTCTGGAGAAGGCTACGGAGACCTCGGAGCCCGTATCGCTGCTGGAGCTGCGTGGGCTCGGCAAGGAGTGCTGGGCCGGCGTGGACGCTGTCGAGTACATCCGGAGAGAACGAGACTCTTGGGACTCCTGAAGGAGATCGGAGGCGGCCCCGTAGGGCTCGACACGTCCATCTTCATCTACCTCATCGAGGAGAACCCCCGCTATCTGCCCCTCATCGAGCCTGCCTTCCTGGCTCTAGATGACGGAGATCTCAGAGGGGCGACCTCGTCCCTGACGCTCCTCGAGACCATCGTAATGCCCCTCCGCCGGGGGAACAGGACTGTCGTGGAGCGGTACGAGGTCCTGTTGACGCATGGCTCGGGTCTGCGCCTGGTCGACATCGACCGCCGCGTGCTGCAAGCCGCGGCGCACCTGCGGGCCGTAACGTCGATCAAGACGCCCGACGCGCTTCAGCTCGCGTCCTCGATGCTCGCCGGTTGCCCGGTCTTCCTGACGAACGATGACAGGATCCCCGCGGTCCCCGGGCTGCGGGTCCTCTGCCTCGACGACTTCCTGGAGGGCGCCCCGTCCTGACGCCAGACACTGCCGGACGGCATGCCACCCCCGGGCGTGCATCCTCCGCCGGTTCGCGTTAGACTTCCAGGGGTCCCGCCTCGCCGCGGAGGCCCCCTGAGTCTTCTGCGAGTCTCCAAGGATGCAAAGAACTGAAATCGCGGTCGAGCAGCACGCGGTCCCCGTGTCCCGGCTCTCC
The DNA here is from genome assembly GCA_035628695.1 of Thermoanaerobaculia bacterium. Classification (GTDB taxonomy): domain Bacteria; phylum Acidobacteriota; class Thermoanaerobaculia; order Multivoradales; family UBA5704; genus DASPJI01. The sequence continues at coordinate 1,267 of DASPJI010000638.1, forward strand.
GACCTTTCCGAGATGGTCAAGCCGGGGATCACCCTGATGGTGGTGCTCACCACCGGCCTCGGCTTCCTGCTGGCCCAGGAGAGCGGCGTCGCCGTCGTCCTCCTGCTGCACACCCTGCTGGGCACGGGCCTGATCTCCGGCGGCGCCTCGGTGCTCAATCAGGTGCTGGAGCGCGACGTCGACGCCCTCATGCGGCGGACCGCGAACCGGCCGCTGCCGGCCGGCCGCCTCGATCCGGACACCGCCCTCCTCTTCGGGGTGTCGCTCGCCGTCCTCGGCCTGGTGGAGCTGGTCTTCTTCGTCAACCTCCTCACGGCGCTCCTGGGAGCCGCGGCCCTCGCCGGCTACGTCTTCCTCTATACGCCGCTCAAGCGGGTGACGTCGCTCGCCACGGTGGTCGGCGCGGTGCCCGGCGCCATTCCGCCGATGATGGGGTGGAGCGCGGTGCGCGGAGAGCTGGACCTGCCGGCGTGGGTGCTGTTCGGCATCCTGTTCTTCTGGCAGATGCCCCACTTCCTGGCGATCGCCTGGCTCTGCCGCGAGGACTACGGCAACGCCGGCTTCCCCATGCTCACGGTCGACGACCCGGACGGCCGGCGGACCGCGCGGCAGGCCATCCTCTACTGCGCGCCGCTGGTCCCGCTGAGCCTCCTGCCGTCGGTGCTCGGCCTCATGGGGACGGTCTATTTCATCGGCGCCCTGGCCCTGGGGCTCGCCTATCTGGGCTTCGCCTTCGGCTTTGCCCGCCACCGCTCCACCGCCGGAGCGCGCGGGCTCATGTTCTCGTCCCTCCTCTATTTCCCGGGAGTGCTGCTGGTGATGCTCCTGGACCGGATCGTCTCCTGATCCGGACCCCGCGAGGTTCGGCCGGATGGTCGTGACGGAGCTTTCGAGTCCCGGGACCGGGCCGACGGAGCCGATGGAGCCGATAGCGCGGCGGGCGCAGGCGGTCCCCGCCGTCGGCGCGCAGGGCGTCGAGTTCTCCTACCCCGG
>DASPJI010000639.1:0-24100 GCA_035628695.1 Thermoanaerobaculia bacterium
CGACATCCCCATGCAGCCCAGGCCGAGGGCAGACACCTCCAGCCCCTGCGTCCCCAACTTTCTCGTCTCCATCCGTCCACCTCCTCACCGGCCGGGACCGCCCGCCGCGGGACCTTCCTGCGCGGCGCCCGGCACGAGAGGGACAGTCTATCCCTGCGGCGCCGGTCCGATCCGGCCGAAATCGGCGACAATGGGTCTCCCTGCTGGAGCCGGTGGGGGAGGAGGGGTGCCATGACAAAGCTGAAGACGCAGTGCCAGTACTCGGCGGGTGAGGAGATCGCCCACTGCACCTCCCATGGTTTCGGGCTCCTGTTGAGCATCGCCGGGCTGGTCCTGCTGATCGACCTGGCGCTGGTGCGCGGCGGCGGGCGGCTGGTCACCGCGTGCAGCGTGTTCGGCGTGACGCTGATCCTCCTCTATCTCGCCTCGACCCTGTATCACGGCATCCGCCACGAGCGGGCCAAGCGCGTCCTGCGGGTGCTCGACCACTCGGCCATCTACCTGCTGATCGCCGGCACCTACACGCCGTTCTGTCTGGTGAGCCTCGGCGGCGCCTGGGGTTGGACCCTGTTCGGCATCGTCTGGGGGCTCGCCTTTCTGGGCATCTCGCTGAAAGTGATGGATATCGGACGCCTGCGCTGGCTCTCGATCGTCCTCTACGTCGGCATGGGCTGGCTGGTGCTCGTCGCGCTCGATCCGATGATCGCGGCGGTGGGGAAGGGGGGCATGTGGCTCCTCCTCCTGGGCGGCATCGCCTATACGTCGGGCATCGTCTTCTATGCGTGGCGGCGACCGTATCACCACGCCATCTGGCACGGCTTCGTGCTGGCCGGGAGCATCCTGCACTTCCTGGCCGTGCTGCTCTACGTCATCCCTCCGGCGGGATGAAACCACCTCTCCTCGAAGTCTCCCCAGCCTGAGGGGATCGCCCGGCGGCGGGCGTTTTCCTCGGCGTGGCCGGTGCAGGACCGGCTCCCGACACAGACGAATCCGCCGGGGTGACCGGCTTCGAGACTTCGAGAGGTAGTTCATGCTCCAGCAGAATGTCCAGCGTGGCGTCCGTATCGTGGGCGCCGGTGCTTTCGTCCCCTCCCTGGCCGTCGACAACCACCGCATCGCCGAGGCGATCCCCGGCTGGCCGGCCGAGCGCATCGAGGAGAAGACCAGCATCCGCGAGCGCCGCTTCCTTTGGGACTTCGACGAGCGGACGGGCCGCGCCGTGCCGCCGCCCGAGGGCTCGGACCAGCCGCGGTCCAACGCCGACATGTGCGAGATCGCGCTGCGCCGCGCCCTGGACAAGGCGGGCCTCGACGCCAAGGAGCTGGACGCCGTCTTCCTGGTGACCTGCACCCCGGACCGCCTCAACTTCAACCACGACGCCATGGAGGTGCACCGCCGGCTGGGCTGCCGGAGCGACGCCTACGCGTTGGTGATCGACGACGGCTGCGGCGGCACGCCGTACGTCATGGACATGGCCTACAAGATGATCAAGAGCGGCGCGGTCCGGACCGTGGCCGTGATCGGCTCGGCGTTCAGCTCGCCGCAGCTCAACCGCGAGGTCTTCACCTCCTGGGTGGAGCCGGCGCCGGGACGCAAGCCGATCAACGCCTATTTCTCCATGTACGTCTTCGGCGACGGCGCGGGCGCGGTGGTGCTGCGCGGCGGCGGCCTGCCCGGGGAGGGGATCCTCTCCTCGATGTCGGGCAACGACTACATGGACCTGGTGCACCGCCGGGCCGGCGGCTTCCTCCAGCTCCCGTATCAGGGGGAGACCCACCCGGGCGACCACGCCTTCGTGGTGGACGGCCAGCTCGTCGCCAGGACCTATCCGCTCTACATGCAGCGCTGCCTCGACGAGGTGCTCTCCGAGTGCCCCGAGCTCAAGGGGCAGGTGGCGCGCTACTACTTCCATCAGCCCAACAAGCGGCTGATGGACCGCTTCATCCAGTCCGCCGCCCTGCCCGCCGAGCGGGTGGCCTACAACGTCGACCGCTACGGCAACACCTCGGCGGCCGGGATGCTGATCCTCCTCGCCGAGGACCTCGACGCGGGCGTGGTGCGGCTGGGCGGCGGCGACCTGGTGCTCATCGCCGCGGTCGGCGCCAACGTCCACTACGGCGCCCAGCTCGTCCGCCTGTAAGGATAGGGAGGGATGAAGGTCTATCGCTTCCGTTCCCAGGAGGATCCGGCGGCGCCGCCCGACCCGGTGGTCTGCGCGGCGGCGCCTTTCGAGCCGAACATCCGGCTGGGCGCCACGCTCTGGGAGGGCCCGGCCGGCTCCGAGCAGCGGATCGGCATCGCCACGGCGTGCGCCCGAGCCACGGACCCGTCGTTCGAGCCCGGGGCGCGGCTGCCGTTCCACGCCGTGTTCCATCTCCCCGAGGGCACCGTCGTCGCCACCGGCGAATGCACGGTGGTGAGCAACGACGTGCCGGTCCCCGGCCTGGTGCTGGCCGCCTGCCACCTGCGGGTGGTGGGCGCGCCCGCCGGCTTCGCGGGCGGCGCCGCCACCAGCCTGAGCGTCTTCAACCCCCGCGGCCTGGAGGGCTTCGCCACCGGCTCGTTCTGGGACGTGGTGCTGTTCCCGAGCTGACATATCCTGTTCCTCTCGACGGGAGGGCAGCGCGTGGACATCACCCATGTGTTCTTCGACATCGGCGGCGTTCTGGGGAGCAACGGCTGGGACCGCGAGCAGCGGGCGCGGGCGGTGGAGGCGTTCGGGCTCGGCGAGGAGTTCGAGCGCCGGCACGGCGAGCTGGTGGGAGAGCTGGAGGCGGGGCGGATGACCCTCGACGAGTACCTCGAGAGCGCCGTCTTCTATTGTCCGCAGCCGTGCACCCGCCCGGAGTTCCGGGAGTTCATGCTGGCCCAGAGCGCGCCGTTCCCCGACAGCATCGAGGTCGCCCGCGAGCTGACCGGGAACCCGCGCCTGCGCCTGATGACGCTCAACAACGAGTCCGAGGAGCTGAACGTCCACCGGATCGAGCGCTTCGGCCTGCGCCCGATCTTCTCGGCGTTCCTCTCCTCCTGCTGGCTCGGCGCGCGCAAGCCGTCGCGGCTGATCTTCCAGCGCGCCCTGGGGATCTCGCAGGCCGAGCCGGGACGGGCGCTGTTCATCGACGACCGGGACCAGAACCTGGCCCCGGCGCGCCTCCTCGGTTTCCAGACACTCCTCTTTACTGACGCCGTCTCCCTGCGGCAGGCCCTCGCCTCCCGGGGGCTGCTCTAGAACGAAAGCCTCTTTCCGGAGATCAAGGCCATGTCCATCAAGCCGGTCGTGTTCGTCCCGGGCTTCCCGGCCACCGAGCTGATCCAGGCGTCGAAGAACCGCAGGATCTTCCCTCCCGATCCCGGCGACCTCCTGGACGGTGGCAAGAAGGAGAAGCTGATCCGGCTGCTGAGCGGGCCCGACAATCCGCCCGGCGACATCGTGGCCGGCGATCCCATCCGGGACGTGCTGGGGATCTCCAAGCAGGCCGAGTCGCTGTACGACCTCCTGCGCGACTACGGCTACACCGCCCACTCGGGGGACAACTTCGCGGCGGTCGGTTGGGACTGGCGCCTGGCGGTGGACGACATCCGGGTGCAGACGGCACTGATCGCCGCCGTCGACCGGTTGTCGCGGGCCCACAATTCGAAGGTGGTGGTGATCTGTCACTCCACGGGCGGGCTGGTCGTCCGGCGCCTGCTCGAGATGCGTCCTGACGTGGCCGATCAGATCGAGCAGATCTTCGCCTTCGGCGTCCCTTGGGCGGGGACGCTCAAGGCGGTCCGCTACCTGGGCCGGGGGGAATCGTTCGGATTTCTGTTCGCCAAACTCTCGGCGAGCGAGGTGCGGGAGATCATGAGTCATTGCCAGGCGGCCTATGATCTCTTCCCGCCGGACCCGGCCAAGACGGACATGCGCGACTTGACCGGGCAGGATCTGAATCTGTTCGTGGACGCCGAGCTGCCCAGGGGCCAGCAGCAGGTCGGACCCCTGGTGGACCTGCGGTGGGTGCCGAAGTCATCCGGCAAGGACTACATGCGGCAGATGGCCAATCTGGCCGATAGCCGGCTCGGCCGCCGTCCGAACCAGATCCGCCTGCCCAACACACCCACGCCGCCGATCACCAACGTCGTGGGCTGGGGTGCGGCCACGGACACCACCTGCGAGATGGACGCGAAGGGACGGCTGACGTTCCTCGAGACCAAGGAGGGGGACGGCACCGTGCCCGCGGTGTCGGCGTCGTGGCTGCGTGGGCCGGACGTGCGCACCTTCTTCCTGCCGATCGGTCTCTATCCAACCGCCGGCATCCCCAATCGGCACTCCCGGATCTGGGACTCGCCGCCGGTGCTCGAGCTGTTCGACCAGGTGCTGCGTTCCAAGGCTCCGGAGCCCTGGGTCTGTGCCTGCGTCGACGGCGACCAGGGGATCGACCCGAGCGGACCGGTGACCCTCCGGCTGGTGGCGGCGGACGACCAGGGGAGGCCACTGCCCAACGCCCGCGGCAACTTCGTCGGCCTGCCGCAGCGCGTGGCGTTCAGCTTCAGCGGCGCCGCCCGCACGTCGCTGATCCTCCGGCGGGGGCAATTCCGGCCCAACGTGGGCCGGAATCTCTTCCGTTTCATCGTCGAGATCATCTGGGACACCGGCAGCGGCCCGCGGACCCGCGAGATCCCGATCCTGATCCACGTGTAGCAAGGTGGTAGGCTTGCTCATGCGGCCGAAGATCTGGAAGGGTTTTGCCCTGGTCCTCGGAATTGGAGTCCCTCTCTTCATGCTCGACGCCTTCGCCCGTTCGGCTCTCTATCCCGCCCCGTCCGTACCGGTCCCGTCGCCGCCTCCGCCGTCACTGGAGGAGGTGCGGCTCGATCTCTCGACCGGAGAGACGGTGGTGGGCTGGGCCCGTGCCGCGCCCTCTCTGCCGCCGGACGCCCCGGTCGTCCTTTTCTTTCATGGCAACGGCGAGAACCTGCAGACCATGAACTGGGCGGGGATGTTCGAGGACCTGGAGCAGCTCGGCGTCGCGTATCTGGCGGTCGATTATCCGGGCTATGGCCGCAGCTCGGGAAAACCGTCGGAGGAGGGGCTGATGGCCACGGGCGACGCGGCCGTGGCCTGGGCCCGGCGCCAGCATTCCGGCCGGCCGGTGGTGCTCTGCGGCTGGTCGCTGGGCGCCGCGACGGTGATCCCCACCGCCGCCCGCCACCCCGAGGACGTCCGGGGCCTCATCGCCCTGTCGCCGTGGACGTCGCTCAAGGACGTGGCTTCTCACCATTTCCCCGCTTTCCTGGTGAAGGCCCTGCTGCGGGAGCGCTACGACTCGCTGGAGGCGGCGCGCCGGATCCGCGTCCCCGCGCTGGTGATCCACGGCGACCTCGACGACCTCATCCCCGCCGCGCAGGGCAAGCTGGTCGCCGAAGCCCTGGCCGGACCCAAGAAGTGGGTTTCGCTCCCCGGCGCCGGCCATAACGATCTCTTCGCCCGCCCGGAGGTGTGGCGGGAGATCGAGGCCTTCCTGCGTTCCATCTGAGAGGTTCAGCCGCGGAGCTGCTGCCAGAACAGCACCGCGGTCACGAACAGGCCGATGACGATCACGGCGGCGCGTGCCTTCTTCTGGCCGATGCGTCGGGCGAGGCGGGCGCCGCCGTAGCCGCCGGCGATGGCGCCGATGGCGAGCACCAGGGCCACCGGCCAGTCCACCGCCCCCCGCGCGACGAAGTAGACTGCGGCCACGCTGTTGATACACACATTGAAAAACACCTTGAGCCCGTTCATGGCGTGGATGTCCGACAACCCCAGGAATCCCAGGAGCGCCAGCATCAGAATGCCGATCCCGGCGCCGAAGTAGCCGCCGTAGACCGCGACGGCGAGTTGGAGGAGGGACGCGATGATCAGCCGCCGCCGGGGGAGGGTGCCCGGGTCCGGCAAATCGCCCTCGTTGCCTGCCTCGGCTCGCCGTCGCGCGACCACCCCCTGGACCATGAACAGCACCGTGGCGAACAGCACCAGGAGGGGAGCGAGGTTGGCGAACACCTTCTCCGGCGTCATGAGCAGCAGCACCGATCCGGCAGCCCCGCCCACGAGGCTGGGCAAGAAGAGGGTCTTGAGCCAGTCCCGATGCGCCGCCACCTCCTTCCGGTAGCCGGCCATGGCGGCCACCACGCCGGGGAGCAGCGCCACGGTCGAGGTGGCATTGGCGGTGATGGCTGGCAGCCCCAGGAAGATCAGGGTGGGGAAGGTGAGGATCGTGCCGCCGCCGGCCATGGAGTTCATCACCCCGGCGGCGAAGGCAGCGCCCGCGAGCGCCAGGATGTCGGTCGGTTCCATGGGATCGGTCTCCAGGCGCCCTCGGAGGACGGCGCGTGGGGATTCTAGTGCCTCTTGGTGCCGGATCACCGGGGGCGGTGTCCCGCTGTTCCGGTCTCCTGCACCCTCATGAGTAAGGGCTCCCGGGTAGATTCGGCCGCGGTCGGCGCCCGCATGTCATCCCGTGCCTTTCCACAAGAGGAGAAGAGATGACCCGTAAGCTGGTTTGGCTGATGTTGTTGGCCGTCGGCGGCGCCGTCCATGCCGCCCCCCCGCCTCTCGTTCCCACTCCCACCGCCAACCTTCACGAAGTCCTCGATGTCAACCAGGTCGATGTCGTCCTGCCGGCGCAGTTGGATCTGGAGAAGATCGGGGCAGAGGACCTGGAGCGGGATGAGATCGGGCTGCCGCCGCGCTTCGCGGTTCCGGAGCGGGTCTCCATCACTCCCGGCAAGAACGGTACCTGGGAAGATCTCGCCGACGGCCAGCGGCTCTGGCGGCTGCGCGTCGTGGGCGGCGTGGGGACGACCTCCCTCAACCTCGGCTTCACCCGGTACAACATGCCGCCGGGGGGCCGCCTCCTCCTGTACTCGGCGGACGGCGTCCAGATCGGCCGCCCCTTCACGGCCGAGGACAACGAGGCGCACGGCGAGCTGTGGTCGCCGGTGGTCCTCACCAACGACCTGATCGTCGAGGTCACCGTGCCGAAGCGGCAGGCGCGGGCGCTCGAGCTGGAGCTCGGCTGGATCAACCAGGGCTACCGCGGCTTCGGCACGGTCCCGGCCGCCGCCTATGAGAAGTCCGGGAGCTGCAATCTCGACGTGGAGTGCCTGGACGTCGCCGACACCTGGCGCGAGGAGATGCGGTCGGTCGGTGTGATCTCGACCGGCGGCTCCACCTTCTGCACCGGCTCGCTGGTCAACAACACGGCCAACGACCGCAGGATGTATTTCATCACCGCCAACCACTGCGGCATCAGCTCGTCGAACGCGGCGTCGCTGGTGGTCTACTGGAACTATCAGAACTCCTTCTGCCGGGCGCCGGGCAGCGCCGCCAGCGGTCAGGCCGGCGACGGCCTGCTCAACCAGTTCCATACCGGCTCCTTCTTCCGCGCCTCCTACTCTCCCTCGGACGTCACGCTGGTGGAGCTCGACGATCCGGCGGTCAATCTCTACAACCACCACTGGGCCGGCTGGGACCGCTCGACCGGCAGCCACACCTGCACCGCCGCCTCCCCCTGCGCCTCGATCCACCACCCGTCGACCGACGAGAAGCGGATCACGTATGTCATCACCGATATGGTCAGCACGAGCTACAACAGCACCGCCTCGCCGGGCGACGGCAGCCATCTGTGGGCGAAGTGGGCGACCGATCCTCCGGGTCCCTACACCGTGCCGGGCGTGACCGAGCCCGGCTCGTCCGGCTCGCCGCTGTACAACAGCGCCGGCCGCTTCGTCGGCCAGCTCCACGGCGGCCCCTCCTCCTGCGGCGCCACGGGCAACAGCCTGTCCGACTACTACGGGAGGTTCAGCGTCTCCTGGACCGGCGGCGGCACGAACAGCAGCCGACTCTCCAACTGGCTCGATCCCGGCAACACCGGCGCCACGACCATCGGCGGCATCGACGTCTTCACCGGCCCCTGCACGCCGCCCGCGGCTCCCACCGGAGTGAGCGCCTCGGCCGTGTCGGCGAATCAGATCAACCTTTCCTGGAGCGCCGCGGCGGGTGCCACCTCGTATCCGGTGCTGCGCTCGACCACCAATGGCGGGCCGTACGCGACGGCGGGCATCGCGCCCACGACGTCCTTCTCGAACACGGGGCTCACCTGCAACACCACCTATTACTATGTGGTGACGTCGTCGAACGGTCTTTGCAGCTCCGGCAACTCGGTCCAGGTGCAGGCGACGACGGCGGCCTGCCCGATCTGCACCAACACCACGGAGACGGAGCAGAACAACAGCCGCACCTCGCCGCAGGTGATCTCCGGGAGCTGCAACCAGATCTCGGGGAGCTTCCTCAACGACAAGAAGTCGGGGCAGGAGGATTACTTCCGGTTGAGCCTGCCGGCGGGCGCCACGGTGACGGCGCTGCTCAACGGCCTGAGCGCCGATTACGACCTCTACATCTACAACTCGACGAGCGGCGCCGAGGTGGCGTCCTCGCTGAACGGCGGCACGACCGCCGACCAGGCGTCCTGGACCAACGCCGGCGCTTCGGCGGTCAACGTCTTCGTCCGCGTCTATCGCTACTCGTCGACCCGGACGACCTACCAGCTCCGCGTCAGCTACTGAGCCCTTCCCGCGCCCGCCCCCTTCCGGGGGCGGGCGCGCCGTTCCCCTCGTCTCCTGTAGTCTCTCGCCGATGAAGATCGTCCTGACGATGAACCTGCCCTGGTTCCCCGCCGTCGGGGGGGCCAACAAGTGCAACCGCGTGCTGGCGGAGGGGCTGGCCGGGCTCGGCCACTCGGTGCGCGCCGTGGTGCCCGCCCTCGGTGTGCCGTCACGGATCACTCTGGAGGAGTGGCGGCGGATGCTCGCGGACCAGGGCTTCGCCAGCCGGCAGGAGGATGGCGTCGACGTCTTCTCCTGGAACGGGGTCGAGGTCCACGCCGTCGCCGAGCCGTCGCGGCTGCGCGCCGAGCTCATCGAGCGGCTGCGGGGCTTCCAGCCCGATTGGGCCCTGGTCTCGTCGGAGGACCCGTCGCAGAACCTGCTCGACGCCGCGCTCCAGGCGCAGGCCGCTCCCATCGTCTATCTCGCCCACACTCCGGCCTTCCTGCCGTTCGGGCCCCAGGCGTTCTATCCCAGCGAGCGGCGGGGGAGGCGGCTCGGCCAAGTCGCGGGGATCGTCACCGTCAGCCGCTTCATGGCCGAGTACATCCGCCGCTGGGGCGGCCTCCACGCCGACGTGTTTCACTTTTCCGTCTACGGCCCGGGGCCTTTCCCTGATTTCGGATCGGAGGGCTCCGGCGAAGGGTTCGTCACGCTGATCAATCCCTGTGCCGTGAAGGGGATCGCGATCTTCCTCGGGCTCGCCCGGGAGCTCCCCGAGGTGCGCTTCGCGGCGGTGCCGACCTGGGGGACGACCACCGCCGACCGCGCGGCCCTCGCCGCCGTCCCCAATGTCACCCTGCTCAAGCCGGAGGTGGACATCGACCGCATCTTCGCCCGCACCCGGGTCCTGCTCATGCCGTCGCTCTGGCAGGAGGCGTTCGGCGTCACCGCGGTCGAGGCCATGCTGCGTGGCTTGCCGGTGTTGGCGAGCGACGTCGGCGGCCTCCCCGAGGCGACGCTGGGTGCCGGCCGCGTCCTGCCGGTGCGCCCCATCGAGCGCTTCCTCGACCGCCAGGACGACAACGAGGTCACCAAGGCCGTGGTCCCGGAACAGGACCTGACGCCCTGGCGGGACGCCCTGCGCGAGTTGCTCGGCGACCGCGGCCTCTACCCCCGCGAGTCGGCCCGGGCTCGCGAGGCGGCCCATCGCTTCAACGCCGGGCTGGGCGCCGGGCCGTTCGTCGAGATCCTCGACAGGACACCGCGCCACGCTCCGGAGGCCGCGGCGGCGGCTCCCGCGCCGGAGGCCGAGGCGGGGGGCGTCGCCGAGCTGACTCCGGAGCAGCGGGCCCTGCTGATGCTGCGCCTGCGCAAGAAGACGGCTCAGAAGTAGGCCGGGCTCATAGGCCCCCTGCTACACTGGGACATGTTGTCCCAACGGCAGTCCGTTCTCCTCGCGGCCTTCCTCTTCCTCCCCCTGAATCCAGCGTCCGCGCAGCCCGAGCCCGGAGCCTTCGAGCTCCTGGCCAAGGCGCGGCAGGCCTACGCCCAGCTCCCTTCCTATCGCGACCACGGCGAGATCGAGACGACCCTCTCCGCGGGCGTCACGGTCCGGCACCGGTTCGAGCTGACCGCCGCGCCCGGCGCCTTCCGTTTCCTCCTGGAGCGGGACCTCGGCGGCGAGCCGCAGCGGCGGATGATCTGGCGGAGCGGCGGCGAGGCGTTCCACTTCGACAGCTGCCTCGGACAGTACAAGACGGTCGCCTCCCTCACCGACGAGGTGGCGGGCGCGCTGGGCAGCGGCGGCGCGGACGCCCTCGTCGTCCCGATCACCCTGGTGGGCGGCGCCGGCGCGCTGGCCGACCCGGAGGTCGCCACCGTCGAGGGGGAGGAGCCCTGCGGCGACGGCTCCTGCTGGATTGTCTTCTTCTCCCGCGCCACGGACGTGGAGTCCCGTCTCTGGATCGACAGCCGGAGCTTCCTGATCCGGCAGGTGGAGGTCCGGCTTCAGGACACGGGGGACGTCGTCGATCAGGCCATGGCCCAGGCCGGCCTGGCGGTCCGGGGGACGGCGCCGGGAGCCGCGCGGGGGACCATCACCATCCGCGTGCGCCATGAGATCGAGGCCGGCAAGCCGGTCCAGCGGGCCGAGGCGGCGTTCGGACCGCCTCCCGGGGCGCGGCGGGTCACCGAGTGGCAGGTCGCGGGCGACGACGAGCTGCCGCAATTCGGCGAGGAGATCACCGTCGCCATCGCCGCCGTGACCGTGCGGGTGGTGGACAATCACGGCCGGCCGGTCGAGGGGCTCGCCCCCGGGGACTTCCGGGTGCTGGCCAAGGGGAAGGAGATCCCCGTAGTGGCGGTGGACTGGGTGTCGTCGGCGAGGACCGAGGCCCCGCTGGACCCGGACGGCTCCGCGGTCTCCTCCGGCCCCTCTGCGCCGGCGCCGTCCGGCGAGCAGCCGTGCAAGCGGGTCGTCTTCTTCGTCCAGTCGGGCAACCATCCCACCCGGCTCAAGGGGCAGATGCGGCTGCGGCCCCATACCCGCGAGCTCCTGGAGTCCTTTCCGGCGGCGGACCGGCTCGCGGTGGTCTCCTACGACTCCCACCTCAAACTGTGGCAGGACTTCACGGACGACCGCGAGGCGGTCTTCCAGGCCATCGATCAGGCCATGCTGTTCGGCGGCGACCGCCAGACCGTGGTGCGTCCGAGCCGCGACCGCTCGTCGCTCGCGGCGCACCTCGACTTCGACGCCGCGCTGCGCACGGCCTCGCCGGAGCGGGCGCTCCAGGTCACGGCCGAGGCCCTCCAGCCCCTGCCCGGCGAGAAGGTGATGATCTACGTCGGCTGGGGGTTGGGGCGGTTCGGCTCCGACGGCGTCCGCATGACCCCCGACTACCGGCCGGCCATCGAGGCGCTGGACGCCGCGCGGGTCACCGTCTTCGTGCTCGACATCACCGACGCCGACTACCACTCGCTGGAGACGGGGCTCCAATCGGTCGCCTACCAGACGGGGGGCTCCTACGCGAAGACCCACATCTTCCCCCAGCACGCCACCGACTTCCTGGCCGGGACGGTCTCCGGCCACTACGTCCTGACCCTCGACCGCACCGCCCTGCCCCCTCAGGGATCGCGGGTGCGGATCCATCTGCGCGACAAGAAGGGGACGGTCTACTACGCCCGGCCCGACCCGGTGCCCGGCGTCGGCGACACCGGACGGTGAAGAGCCTCCAGGCCTCCGCCTCGGCTGCCGGGGTAACCTTTTCTCCTCAAACCGCACCTATGTAGTGCGATGTCGGCGGATGCCCGGGATTTCGAGAGCCTGCTCCAGCGGTACGCGCGGTTGATGGCGAGCGCCGTCCGGAAGGTCTGTGGCCGCGAGCACCGTGACCTGGTGCCGGATGTGGAGCAGGAGATCTACCTCGCTCTGTGGAAGCGGCTCCAGGATGGAAAAGAGATCCGCCACCCCGTCTCCTACCTCTACAAGGTGGCGCTGACCACCGCCCTCGCCTTCGTGCGCCGGCGGGGAGGCGAGGCGACCACGAACGATGGCGGCGAGCTGGAGAGGCCCCCAACGCCGCTCCCCGGCGCCGACGGGCTGCTGCCAGCCGAGCGCCGGCTCCTCCTGGAACAGGTGTTGCGCGAGCTGCCGCGCGAGCAGGCGCGGGCGGTGCGCGCCTATCTCGCCGGGTTCAATCACCAGGAGGTGGCGGCCCTGTACGGCTGGAGCGAGCCGGTGGCGCGGCATCGCATCTACCGGGGGCTCGAGAGCCTGCGGGGCAAGCTGGTGGAGACGAGCCGATGAGCGACGAGCCCATGGATGAAGCCGAGGGCGCCGCCTGGCGCGAGGCCTACCGGGGATTCCAGGCGCCGGGCTCCTCCGGCTGTCCGGATGACGAGGCCCTGGCCGCGCTCGCCACCGGCGAGACGACCGGTGCCGAGCGCGAGCGCCTCGCCGATCACGTCGTCGGCTGCCGGCGGTGCGCCGAGCGCTACCGCGTCCTGCGTGACCTCCACCGGGAGGCCGGCTCCGAGCCGGAGCATGAAGGGGCCGGGAGCGGCGGCAGGGGATCGCGCCTCCGGCTCCTGGCCGCGGCGGCGGCGCTGCTGCTGGTCGCGGGGCTCGGTTGGATCGTCGGCCTGCCGGGCACGTCTGGCGTGCTGGATCCGGACCGGCTGCGCGGCGAGCCGGCGATGGAGGAGGGGGTGCGTCCGGCGCCGGACGCCCGGCTCGCCGCGCCGCCGCGGGAGCTCGCCTGGCCGGCCCGCCGGGGCGCCCACTCCTACCGGGTGATCCTGTACGACGCCACCTCTTCCCCTTTGTGGACGAGCGCTCCGGTCACGGCACCGATCCTGACCCTGCCGGACGAGGCGCGGTCCAGGCTCGTGGGGGGGGACTCCTACTTCTGGATCGTCGAGACCGGCCACGGGCCGGACGCGCCGGTCTCGCGCCTGGGGCCGTTCTGGTTCAGCCTGGAGGAGCGCAGGGAGCGTTGAGCTGGCGCGCGTTTCTCTCCATTCTTGTCCTCCTCGCGGCGGCCGTGGCGGCGAGCTTCGCGCTGGGCGCCTCGCGGGAGTCTCTCCGGGAGACGACCGGCGCCGGGCTGCTGGTCGAGGAGGTGGGTGACGGCTCCTCCATGGCGGAGGCCGGGATCCGGGCGGGCGACATCCTCCTGTCCTGGGAGCGGCCCGCGGCGCATGGCGAGCCGCCCGCCCGTGGTCCCCTGCGCTCCTTTTTCGATCTCCAGCTCATGGGGCTGGAGCAGTCCTCGCGGGCCAAGGTGCGGGTGACAGGAGCCCGGCTGGGGAGGACGCTCACCTGGACGCTGGCCGAGGGGGAATGGCGGATCACCGTCCGTCCCCTGATGCCGCCGCTTCTCGAGTCGGGATACGCGGCGGGACGGCGGCGGCTCGCGGCGGGCGAGGCCGGGCGCGCATTCGCCCAGTGGAACCAGACCGCGGAAGCGGCGGCGGCAGCGGGCCAGCCGGTCCTCGCCGCGTGGCTCTGGCGGCAGGTGGCGTCCGAGGCGCTCGAGCGGCAACTCTGGGACGAGGCGGAGCGGGTGCTGGCCCGTGGCCTGGCCCTGCCGCTGCCGGCTGCCGTCCGGGCGCGGCTGCTCACCTTCCAGGCCCAGGCCTTCGACCGCCAGGGGGAGCTGCTCCAGGCGGAGGCGGCTCTGCGCGCCGCCCTCGCCGCGCAGGCGGGGACCCCGCCGGGCCTGGCCTTGGCGGCGGACCTCGATGACCTGGGCTGGGCGCTGATCCGGCGCGGCGACCTCGACGGCGCCGGCGCCGCCTTCCGGCGGGCGCTGGCGCTGCGGCTCCGTCTCGCTCCCGGCAGCCTGCTGCTCGCGGCGAGCTACAACAAGCTCGGCATCCTGCACATGGAGCGTGGCGACCTCGCCGCGGCCGAGGAGATGTTCCGGCGCGTCGTCGGCCTGTGGGAGTCCCGGGGGCCGCACAGCCTGGCCATGGCGGCCGGGCTGGAGAACCTGGGGCTGGTCACCACCTACCGGGGCGACCTGGCGGCCGCGGCGGGCCTGATGCGGCGCGCCGCGGCGCTCAAGCAGCGTCTCGATCCGGACAGCGAGCACGTCGGCCGCAGCCTGTTGAACCAGGGGATGCTCCAGTGGCGGCGCGGCGACCTCAGCTCCGCCCAGGATCTCCTCACCTCCGCCCTCGGGCTCTGGCGCCAGCTCTCCCCCAGGAGCCGGGACCTCGCCGGCGTGCTGACCAACCTGGGGCTCATCGCTCTGGACCGCGGCGAGCTCGGCCTGGCCGAGCGGCGGTTCCGCGAGGCCCTCGCCCTCTGGCGCGAGCTCGAGCCCGGCACTCCGACGGTGGCCGGGACGCTCAACAACCTGGCCATGGTGGCCCGGCGGCAGGGCGATCCGGTGGGCGCCGAGAGGCTGCTGCGCGAGGCGCTGGCCCTCGAGGAGAAGGCCGCGCCGCAGGGGCTCGCCGCCGCCCTCTATCTGCAGAACCTCGGCGAGCTGGCCGAAGACCAGGGGGCGCTCGAGGAGGCGGAGGGCCTGATGCGCCGTGCCCTGTCCATCAGCTCGCGTCTCGCCCCCGGCTCCGAGCTGGAGGCGAAGTCCTGGTATGGCCTGGGCCGCCTGCACCGCCGCGCCGGCCGGCCGGCCGAGGCGCGGGAGGCCTGGATGCGGGGGGTGGCGGCGCTGGAGGAGCAGGAGGCGAAGCTCGGCGGCACCGAGGAGATCCGCTCGGCTTGGCGGGGCAAGCACGGGGGCCTTTATCACGACCTGCTGGAGCTCCTGCTGGAGCAGGGGAGGGCGGACGAGGCCTTCCAGCTCTCCGAGCGCTACCGGGCCCGGCGGCTCCTTGCCCTGCTCGCCGAGCGCGACCTGCTCTGGCGCGAGGACCTCCCCGCCGGCCTGGCCCGGGAGCGGTCACGCCTCGCCGTCGAGCACGACCGGATCCAGGCGGCGCTCGCACAGCTCGACGCCGGCGCCGCCGACGCGCGTGCCCAGGTGGAGCTCCTGGGGCGCCAGCTCCGGGAGCTGCGCAACCGCCGGGCCGAGCTGGCGGACGCGATCCTCGCCGCCTCGCCGCGACTCGCCTCTCTGCAGTACCCCCGGCCGCTGGACGCGGCCGCCGCTCAGGCCGCCCTCGCTCCGGGCACCATCCTCCTCGCCTATGCCGTCGGGCTGCGGCACAGCCATCTGTTCGTCCTCGAGAGGGACGGCCCCCTCCGGGTCTTCCTCCTCCCCGTGGGCGAGGACGGCCTGCGGGACCGCATCCTCGGCTTCCGGCACCTCCTGCGGCAGCCAGCCGGCGGAACACGCTCGCGCGCGGCGTTGGAGGAGCGGGGTCAGACGCTGGCCCGGGACCTCCTCGCGCCGGCCTTGCCCCATATCGCCCGCGCCGACCGGATCCTGATCCTGGCGGACGGCCCCCTGCACGCACTGCCGTTCGCTCCCCTGCCGGTGGCGGGCCGACCGGCGGCCAGCCGCTTCCTGGTGGAGTGGAAGCCGCTGCACACGGCCGCTTCGGCCACCGTCTACGCCGAGCTGCGCAAGCGGCGCCGGCCGTCTGGCTCTCGAGGGGCTTCCCGCGCCGGGCTGGTCATCTTCGGCGACCCCCGCAACGCACGCGACCTGGACGGCCGCCCCCTGCCGCCGCTGCCCGCCACCCGCGCCGAGAGCCGGGCGCTGGAACGGCTCTTTCCCGGCGCCCGCGTCTTCCTCGGGGGCGACGCCACGGAGGAGGCGCTCAAGGCCGCCGGTCGCTCCGCCCGCTATCTGCACGTGGCGAGTCACGCCGTGACGGACGAGCACCTCCCTCTGGATTCGTACCTGGCGCTGTCCTCCCCTCGGCGGCCGCGGCCCGGGCAGGACAACGGCCTCCTCCAGGCCTGGGAGATCTTCGAGCAGGTCCGCCTCGACTCCGACCTGGTGACCCTCGCGTCGTGCAGCACGGCGTTGGGCCGCGAGCTGGCCGGCGAGGGGGTCCTCAGCCTGGCCCGGGCCTTCCAGTACGCCGGTGCGCGCTCGGTGGTGGCCTCCCTCTGGGACGTCCCGGACCGCTCCACATCGCTGCTGATGCAGCGCTTCTATGCCGGGCTCGCGCGGGGGCTCGCCAAGGACGAGGCCCTGCGCCGCGCCCAGGTTGCCCTGCTGAAACGTCCGGAGACCTCCCACCCCTTCCACTGGGCAGCCCACCAACTCGCCGGCGACTGGCACTAGCGGCCGGAACGGCGGCCCGGGCCTCGCCTGCCGGGCGTGGGAAAAAACCGCCCCTCCCTCTCTCTTCCTCATCAGACGCGGCAACGTGCCGCCCACAACCTTAGTGGAGGAGAGGAAATGAGAATCGCCGTATTGATCCGCAAACTTTCGACCGCCGGCGCCCTGACCCTGCTGGCCGCCACCGCGGCCCACGCCGCGCCGCTCGACTTCAAGGACGTCATGGCCGTGGCCAGCACCAGGGATTTCCTGAAGATCGACGACCTGCAGGTCGTGGTGAGCCGCCCGCCGTTCGACGCCTGCGTGGACTGGAACCTCGCTCTCTGTATCGAGGAGGTCTGGCACGAGTCGTGGGTCGTCTGCCATCAGCCCTGGGGACAGGAAAAGCTCGTCGCTCTCTCCTGCGGCGCACTGAGGACCGTGACCAAGCGCTGCGCCGACCGCACGTGGCACGAGGACGTGGACTACGCCACGGGCGGCCGCTACTGCGTCGAGAGCCCGGAGCACCAGTACCTTTGCGACAACGGGCCCGGGATCGTGCAGTCACAGGATGTCCGGATCTCCTCCAGGCCCTGCGCCTAGCCGGCGGCCAGGGGGGCGCCGCCGCGCGGCAGAGGCGGCGCCCCGCTCCGAACGAGTCCATCGATTGTCAAAGAACCTCCGTGGCCTCTCGCGCACGGTCCGACCCGAGTCAGAGCCCTTTCGACCCTCCTCGGAGCGCCCGCGACCCTGGGGTCAAGAGGCTCGACCCGAGGGTCGAGAGGCTCGACCCTGCTCCGAACGGTCGCGACCCCAGGGTCGAGAGGCTTGACCCTGCTCCGAACGGTTGCGACCCGAGGGTCGAGAGACTCGACCCTCGGGTCGGATCGAAGTCAGGCAGGCGCGTCCATTCGCCAAGAGATCGTATCATACCATTAAGATCAGGATCGGCCTTGTCTCCAGGTAATACTCTGTGTAGAGTGACTGGCGGCGGTCCACCGACTCGTTTCTGGCCGGCGACCGCTGGCAGGATGTTCCTTGACAACTGAATAGTACGCAGGCGCCGCCGTGGAGGATCTGGGGGGCACTATGAGCAGCAGAATTCGGCGTCTCTCCGCCCTCCTCTCTGTCATGCTGTCCCCCCCAAACCCCGACGGGCCGTGTCTCGTATAAGGAGAGAGGAGGGAAGATGAGAAAGAGCTACGAAGATAGACAACCGGTCATGAAGAGGAGGGTCCACGCGTCCATCGTCCTCCTCCTTGTGGTCTCGCTCCTCGGGATGCCTATGGCCAGCATGGCCCAGAAGCGCGGCAGGGACGCCAAGCAGCTCGGCCGCCACTTGCGGCAGGGAGAGGGGGTGACGCAGGCCATCCAGCAGGTCGTCGGGCCGATGCCCGGTATCGCCATCGCTCCGTTTCTCGGGCTCGCGGCTCTCTCCGGGCTGGCCCTGCTCGCGGACACCGAGTACGCGAGGACGTCCGACAACACATTCGTGCGGGCCGTCTGTGACAACAGCTTGGTCCGGGAGGCCCAGAAGTACAGCAGCCTGACGCTCTTCCTTCTCCTCTGCGGGTTGGCGCTCCTCACCTATCTCGCCAGCAGCGGCAAGATCCGGGGGATCGTCGGCAAGATGCTGCGCGCAACGGAGGATGGAGTGGTCACGCCCACCTACGCGCTCCTCTCCCTGGGCGCCTTCTCCGGTCTTTCCATGGTGGCCCAGCCGGCCGTCGCCGAGATGGGGTTCAGCCTGCCCTCGGCCGTCCTCCTCGCCTTCGGAGTCGCGTTCGGTCTCGCCGCGATGATGACCGTCCGCTTCGCCTTCGATGTTCTGATCTGGTTGAGCCCGGTGCCATTCATCGATTTCCTGTTCGAGACGGCCAAGAACGTCTTCTCCGTGGGGCTTCTCGTCCTCTATCTCTTCTTTCCGGGCTTCGCCACCGCGGTGGCGGTGCTCTTCCTGGCGGTGTCGCTCCTCCTGTACGGCTGGGCCATCCGGATCGTCGGCTTCGCCTTCCAGATCGTGCTCCGGCCGGTCTTGGCCCGGCTCGTGCCGTCGCTCCGGACGCGGCTGCTCGACGAGAAGCGCGCGGGCCACGCGGGTGTGGCGGGTGCCCGGATCGCCACGCCGGCGGCGGCGCTGGCCGTCCCCGGCTTCAGCAAGCGCCAACTCGGGACTCTGTTCCTGACGACGGACGGCCTGAGCTTCAGCGCCCGCCCCCTTCTCGGCCGTACCCGGCAGCAGCCGCTCCTTCTGAGGCCGGACACCCGGCCGGTCCTCTGCCGCTGCCTCTTCTGGTACGAGGTCCGGGTCACCTCTCCCGAGGGACGCCTCTACAAGCTCGCCCTGCCGAAGACCCTGCAACCCGAGTGGACCGCCCTCCAGACGCTCCTCGCCGCCGAGGACGCCGGAGCGATCGGAGGCGCCGACAAGCTCCGGAAGCTAGCCGACCGAATGGGAGAGCAGTTAAAAGGGATGCCGCCGACGGCCCAGGCCAGGTAGGTAAAGGAGGGCAGGCGATCCCCAAGCTGGGATGGGGTACACCGGCCTATGCGCTTCATCCACCGAACTGATCCAGGAGCGCCGCCAAGGTAGTCAGCGCGAGTGATGAACGAAACCGTTCGTTGGATCAGCTCCAGTGGGCGGACTGGGACCGCGATGGAAACCTGCTGGTGGCCACGCGGAGCGGGAAGCTCGAAATCTGGAATCTCGCCCGAGACCGCACGGAGGTCCTGTTCGAAGAGGACCTGTCTCTTTTGGCGCCGAATCCTGTTCCCGCGCCGGACTGGGCGCGGCAGGGGTAAGAAACCGCTGACCTGGCGCGCGCCGATCACCGCTTTCTCGCTGACGAGCCCTGCCCCCTTGGGGCCTCCTCGGGCACCCTTTCTTGTAGGACGGATCTTCATGACTCGAGAAAGGAGTCCTCATGAACCGCTCCCTGCTTCCCCTTGCTGTCCTCCTCGGTGCCGCTCTCTTTTCGGGACCAACCTATGCGGCCACGGTGAACGTGAGCGCGCTCTGGTGCGGCTTTGGCTGTAGTGAAGGACACAACGACACGCAGTGCATCTGTACCTACGACAGCAACTACAGCCCGAGCAGCCCGTGGGCCTGGATCAGTTGCGAGGAGGTGCGCTGCTGCGACACCGAGTACGCCTACTGCGATCTCGGCTACGTCTTCGAGGGGTACGACGGGACCTGCTCTTGGCGGCCCGGTACCGAGACCTGCGCCACGCCGACGCCGAACGGCGGCTGGTCCAACTGCGAGGTCCAGTGCGGCTCGAGCGGCTGCTGGGCGCCCTATCGGGTCGCTCACTGGGAAACTGTCAACGAGGGAAGCCCCGATTACTGCACGCGCTCGAACGAGACCGGGGACTGGTGGAATCCCTGGACCTGGACGACGCCCTGCACTCTCGAGGACCAGTCTCCCTGGGACGACCCTGGGAGTGGCCTGGTCTGCGGCTGATCCGACTGGGGTATTCACCGGCAGGCGCCGGCGTTTCTCTCTCCGGCTTGCCAGCGGCCGGCGGGTGCGCTTAGATTCACCGCGATGCCGGTCCGTACCCAGTCGCCGCCGGGCGAGAGGCGCCCCCTGTCGTCCATCCTCGCCCTCCGCCGCGATCCTCTGGGCTACCTGGAGGGTCTCGCCGCCCGCTATGGCGACATCGCGACCATCCAGGTCGGGTCCTACAGGCTCTTCTTCCTGAACCATCCCGACCTGATCCACGAGGCCCTGGCCACGAGGGACGCGAGCCTCGTCAAGGGGCGCATCCTCGACCAGGCGCGGGACGTCTTCGGCCAGGGGCTGCTGACCAGCGAGGGGGACTTCCACCGCAAGCAGCGGCGGCTGATCCAGCCGGCGTTCCACCGGCGGCGGATCGAGGCCTATGCCGATGCCATGGCGGCCGACGCCGCCGCGGCGGCCGCCCGGTGGCGGCACGGCGAGACCGTGGACGTGGCCACCGAGATGATGCGCCTGACTCTGCGGATCGTGGCGCGCTGCCTGTTCAGCGTGGACGTGGAGGACGACGAGGCGCGGGAAGTCGGCGGCGCTCTCGATGCACTGATGGCCGCCTTCAGCACGACCGTCCTGGGGAGCGGCTTCATCCGCAAGCTGCCGCTTCCGGCGTTCCGCCGGGCCCGGCGCGGGGTGAAGACCCTGGACGCCCTGGTCTATCGCATGATCGCGGAGCGGCGGCGGACGGGAGGCGGCGGCGGGGAGGACCTCCTCTCCCTGCTGATGGCGGCCCGCGAGGAGGGGGAGGGGAGCGGGATGGACGACCGCCAGGTGCGCGACGAGGTCCTGACCCTGTTCCTCGCCGGCCACGAGACCACGGCCAACGCGCTGGCCTGGTCCTGGTTCCTCCTCGCAAACCATCCCGAGGCCGAGGCGAGCTTCCACGCGGAGATCGACTCCGTCCTTGGCGACCGCCTTCCCGGAGCGGCGGACCTGCCGTCCCTCCCATACAACCGCAAGGTCTTCACCGAGTCCATGCGCCTCTATCCGCCCGCCTGGGCGATCTCGCGCCGTGCCGCCGAGCCGCTCACCCTCGGAGGGTACCCGGTCGCCGCCGGCTCCGGGGTCCTCGCCTCGCAATGGGTCATGCACCGCGACCCGCGCTACTTCGAGGACCCGCTGGCCTTCCGGCCGGAGCGCTGGACCGAGGAGTTCGAGTCGCGCCTCCCCAAGCTCGCCTACTTCCCCTTCGGCGGCGGACCGAGGACCTGCATCGGCATGGGCTTCGCGCGGATGGAGGGCGTGCTCCTCCTCGCCACCCTCGGCCGCCGCTGGCGGATGCGCCTCGTCCCCGGCCAGCGGATCGAGCCCTCCCCCCGCATCACCCTCCGCCCGAAGAACGGCATTCGGGTCACCCTGGAGCGGCGGGGCTGACCTGGGGGAGAGGGAGCCATCGGGCCTCGCGCTCGATGGTGCGGATGAATCGGCCGCCCTGCTGCCGCAGCTTGCCCCACTCGGCGCGGGTGTAGATCAGGATCTCCGCGGGAACCGGCAGGGGGAGCAGGTCCCAGTCCAGGGCGCGGCGCTCGAACGGCTTGCCGGACTCCTCGACGACGGCGATGAGGTCCAGGTCGCTCCCCACTCCGGCGTCGCCGCGAGCGTACGAGCCGAACCAGCCGAGGCGGAGGAGCCCTGCATGACGCGGTGCCTCCCGCCCGGCCCACGCTCTCAGCGCCTCCTCGACCTCGGCGGGTCTAGGCCATCTGAGTACGCGCGAATGCAAGGATCTCACCGGCATAATTGATCGCGTCCCGGCTCTGGATCTCTCCGTAGTGCTCGAAGGGTGGGCCTTCCGCGTGGCCGTCAGGATACCGGGTTCCGATATAGAAGTTGTCCAGGACCTTGGCCTTTTGTACCAGCAGGGGATCCACCTCGATGGGAAGCTCCTCCAGGAGACGAGCCACGACATGGCCCCAAGCCTCCTGGAAGAGGTGGAGGTTGAGCGCCTTCACCGCCTTCTCGGCCGCCTGCTGCGCCGCGAAGCAGGCCCATTCGTGGTGCCCCTGCTGACGTGACGCCTCCGCCTGAGCGAGGTCCCGCTCCGCCTGCGCGAGCCAATCCCGGGAACGATTCATCCCATCTCCTCCGCCTCAAGCCTAGCGCACCCCACAGTTTTTGTGGGTGAATCGGGCTCAACCTGCTAACATGCACAATGTTCTGTGCAGGGGCAGGAAGGAGACTCTATTGAGGCGACATTCCCGGGTCACACCCATCCGCAATGGTCTGGCCCTGCTGGTCGTGCTGGTCTCCCTTCTGACCCTCCCGGGCTGCCGAGAAGCGGAGCCTCCCGCGCCGCCCCAACCCTCCAAGCCGCGCCTGTTCTTCCTCGGCGTCGACGGCGTCTCCTGGACCGTCCTGGGGCCGATGCTCGAGCGGGGAGAGCTGCCGGCATTCCAGCGGCTGATCGAGGAGGGGACCTCCCTGCCCCGGTTCGACACCCTGCAGATCACCCACTCGCCGGTCATCTGGACCACCGTGGCCACGGGCCGGCGGCCGGCGGTCCATGGCATCCGCGACTTCACGGCCGAGCTGCCCAACGGCCGGAAGATCCCGGTCACCAGCAACATGCGCAAGGCGCGGGCGATCTGGGAGGTGGCCAGCCGCCGCGGCGTGAGCGCGGGGGTCATCGGCTGGTGGGCCACCTGGCCGGCCGAGGAGATCCTCGGCTACGTGGTGAGCGATCACGCCAATCCGGCCTTCGGCGACGTGATGACCGCCGAGGGGCGCTTCTGGACCGCCGACCGCGAGAGGCTGGCCCAGCTCCGCCGGCAGGTCTATCCGGAGGAGATCGCGCCGGTCCTCGCCCGTTATTGGATCACCGGCGAGACCTTCCCCTGGGACGACCTTCAGCGGCGCGGCCGCTTCACCGACGAGCAGATGCGGCTCGCCCGCGCCGCCGCCTGGGCCGAGCCGGACCTCTACTCCTGGCTCAAGACCTTCTACCGGGTCGACTATCCCCTCTTCCGGGCCGCCCTCGACCTCATGAAGGAGCGCCCCACGGACCTCCAGATGCTCTACCTGCGCGGTCCGGACCCGGTGCAGCACTACGGGTGGGACCTGGTGGAGCCCGAACGGTACGCGCGCAAGCCGCCCCACCTGGAGCGCGACCGGACGGTGGTGGAGGGGGTCTATCGCTACGTCGACAGCTTCCTGGGGGAGATCCTCGACGCCCTGCCGCCGGACGCCTGGCTGATCGTCGCCTCGGACCATGGCGCCGAGCCGTCGGACGATGCCGCGGACCCGGCACGGACCTCCCGCCCGGGCGAGCACAGCGTGGAGGCCAAGGGGGTGCTCTTCCTCCGCGGCCCCGGGGTGCGCCGGGGAGCCAACCTGGAGAAGGCCACCCCCTTCGACCTGATGCCCACCATGGCCTGGCTCCTGGAGCTGCCCCTCTCCTCCACCCTGCCGGGGAGGATCCTCACCGAGGCGTTCGAGGAGGACTTCGCCCGCTCCCTGCCGGTCCACAAGGTCGCCCGCTACGGCCCGCGCCCTACCGGGCCGCTCCTCCCCTCGCCGGAGGACGAGGAGATGCTGCGCAGCCTCAAAAATTTGGGCTACATCCAGTAAGTTGAATCGGCCCCTCCGCTCTCCGGGCACTGTGACTTTCCTGTAACATCCCCGTAGCGGGAAGGGCACACCCGGCGCCAAGACTGGGGGCCGGGCAGTCGGGGGCTGGCTCCCGTGTGCCGTCGCCGCGCCATCCGTACATCTGAGCTTCCAGGGATCGCTGCCGCTCGTCGTCTGTCTCGCGCCAGCGCTCCCGCCGGGTGGCATTGCGTTCTTACATCAACTCTCCAAAGGGAGGAGGACCTATGTTCCAGCGATCGAGGCCGATGCTGCTCGCCCTGCTGCTCATGGTGGGAGCGGTGGCGGGTGTCTTCGCGCAGACCAGCTCGACGACCGGCGAGATCTCCGGCCGCGTCGTCGACGAGACCGGTGGAGTCATGCCGGGCGTGACCGTCACCGCCACCAACACCCAGACCGGGCTCAGCCGCACCGCCGTCACCGAAGAGGACGGCGACTACAGCCTCGGGCTCCTGCCTCCGGGCATCTACCGCGTCGCCGCCGAGCTGTCGGGCTTCCGGTCCGACGTGCGCGAGAACGTCACCGTGCTCCTCGGCGTGTCCAGCAACGTCCGCTTCACTCTGTCGGCCGAGCTCTCCGAGGAGATCACCGTCACCAGCCAGGCTCCTCTGGTGGACGTCACCGACGCCGACCTGACGCTGTCGGTCACCCAGGACCAGATCGAGAACCTGCCGATCCTGGGCCGCGACTTCAGCGACCTGGTCCTGCTCACCCCCGGCGCCGGCGAGGCGTTCGGCGACCGCGTCGCCCTGAACG